>JBDLJS010000004.1:0-90987 GCA_039714235.1 Bacteroidota bacterium
AATATCTTGTAAAGTATTTTTTTACAACTGGTTAACCTGAACAGCTAATTTCGATTTCAGGTTCGATGCTTTGTTTTTATGAATGATATTGCGTTTTGCAAGTTTATCAATCATAGCAACAACTTCAGGGAATAATTTTTCTGCTTCTGCTTTGTCAGATGCATTACGCAAAGCTTTAATTGCGTTACGCGTTGTTTTTGCGTAGAACTTGTTGTGTACCCTTTTCTTTTCGCTCTGGCGAATTCTTTTTAAAGCTGACTTGTGATGTGCCATTTCTTTCTTTTTCTTCTTTAAATTAGTAGCCCGTAGGGGATTCGAACCCCTGCTACCAGGATGAAAACCTGGCGTCCTAACCCCTAGACGAACGGGCCTTCCTTAATTCTCCCATAATTTTGGGACTGCAAAAATACTTCATTTTTGTAATCATCCAAATTTTCTGAGATTTTTTCTGCCAAAACTTTGCCTTTTTTCGTTAAAAAAGCCGTTTTTTATTTTGGCGATGCAAAGAAAAGGATGTTTTTTGAATCTGCAAATAAAAATATGATAAATTTTTTGGGAGCGATAATACTACCTGAGTTCGAAGTTCTGGCCCAGGTATACACGGCGAACATCTTCATCGTTAGCAAGTTCTTCAGCAGTTCCGGCTTTCATAATATTACCTTCGAAAAGAAGGTACGATCGGTCGGTAATTGTTAGAGTTTCGTGTACATTGTGGTCGGTTATTAATACACCAATATTTTTTTCTTTCAGTTTCGTAACAATTTGCTGAATGTCTTCCACAGCAATTGGGTCAACCCCTGCAAATGGTTCGTCGAGCAAAATAAATTTAGGGTCGATGGCCAGTGCCCGGGCAATCTCTGTCCGGCGTCGTTCTCCACCCGACAACTGAATCCCCTTGCTTTTACGAATATGCTGCAGTCCAAACTCTTCAATCAGGGTTTCAAGTTTTTCGCGTTGATATTCTTTGGTATAATTGGTCATTTCCAACACAGCTTTCAGGTTGTCTTCAATGCTAAGTGTTCTGAAAACTGAAGCTTCCTGTGCCAGATATCCAATTCCTTTTTTTGCACGTTTGTAAACCGGGAGTTTGGTGATCTCTTCATCGTTAATAAATATTTTTCCTGAAAAAGGTTGGATTAACCCGACAACCATATAAAAAGAGGTTGTTTTTCCGGCTCCGTTTGGCCCCAGTAATCCTACAATCTCGCCCTGGTGTACTTCAAAACTAACTCCTTTAACAACAGTTCGTTTACGGTATTTTTTTACAATATTTTCGGCCCTGAGAATCATAAGTATTCAAATAACGTGATTTTTTTGTTCAATTATATCTCGTTCAATTCTTTTTCACGATTTTTAACAACACGCCTCGAAATCATTATTCCTATTTCGTATAAAAACACCAGCGGGAAACAAACCATAATCTGGCTAAAAATATCAGGCGGGGTAATAATTGCCGAAAGAAGTAACATTACCACGTACGAATGTTTCCGGTAAGTTTTCATGAACTGTGGAGTAACAAGTCCTACCTTGCTTAAAAAGTAGGAAAAGATTGGGATAAGAAAAACCACTCCTGCTGCCAGCGAAATTGAGGTTACCGATCCAATATATGATTTTAGGTTAATCTGGTTGGTTACATCGCTGCTTACATTGTAAGTTCCCAGAAAGTGGATGGATAACGGAACAATTAAAAAGTATCCGAACAGAACTCCGAGGATAAATAAAACTGAGGTATAAAAAACAGCCCCGCCTGCATGTTTTTTTTCTTTGTCGTACAAAGCCGGTTTAATAAAACTCCATATTTCGTAAAATACAACTGGCGATGCAAATATCAGGCCTGCAACAATCGATACCCAAATGTGCATCGAGAACTGGCCGGCCATTTTAATGCTTATTAATTCCAGGGGTTGCTGGTTAATTTTTATGGCTTCGCTGCCAACCAGGTCGCCTAACTTTACAAACATCCGGTTTGTCCAGAAATCCGGAGTCATCGGATTTAATATTATTACATCAAAAATGAATGATTTTAACACAAACGCTACAATGGCAAAAAGCATTACAGCCCCTGCCGACCGTACAATATGCCAGCGTAACTCTTCCAGATGATCAAGAAACGACATTTCTGACTGCTTTCTTTGCTTGCCTTTTTTCTTAGTTGTTTGTTCTTCCCTGTTGTTATCTTCGCTCATGTATCCAAATGCTTTTTTTAAAAAACTTCACAAATGTACATGATTTTTTTTCATTTGAGTTTTGAAATATAATGAAATAAGGCCCAATATGATTCTTCGGGAGGAGTAATATCGAATACAACTAAAATAAATAATTTAGTGAGATGAAATATTCCGGAGAGCGACGATTATGTTGATTATTTCATGAATTATATGGAAATTTTATTCGGAAGGCTAATATTCAGTGCCTTAAATAAACCTGAAAAGCACTCCTGAATAATGGATAAGACTTTTGTGATTCGAAAATGAACAAATTGTTGATACAATCTTTTTATATATAAATTCAATAAAAGTTATTGTCATTTTGCTTACTTTTAATAATTTAGAAAACAAGTAAGAATAAAATAAGGTAAGATAGTGAGTGATATATAAATATGAATATTTCATTAACAGATAAATTACAGCAATATTTTGGTTTCGATCGGTTTAAAGGTCAGCAGGAGACAGCAATAAAAAGTGTGTTGGATGGTAATAATACATTTGTATTAATGCCAACTGGTGGGGGAAAGTCTCTGATTTATCAGTTGCCGGCATTACTGATGGAGGGAACTGCAATTGTAATATCCCCGCTTATTGCTCTTATGAAAAATCAGGTTGATTCCATCAGGGGAATGCAAGCCGAAGATAATATTGCCCATTTTTTAAACTCATCATTGTCAAAGGCAGCGGCAACAGAAGTTAAAAATGATGTAATAGAAGGGAAAACAAAATTACTGTATGTTGCTCCTGAGTCGTTAACAAAAGAGGAGAATATTGATTTTCTGAAAAAGGTTAAGATTTCGTTTTATGCCATTGACGAAGCACATTGTATTTCTGAATGGGGACACGATTTCAGGCCTGAATACCGAAGAATAAAGCCCATTGTTGAAGAAATTGGCAAATCGCCTATGGTTGCACTTACAGCAACGGCAACCGCAAAAGTTCAGCACGACATACAGAAAAACCTGGGGATTTTAGATGCCAAAGTATTTAAAGTCTCTTTTAACCGGGAGAACCTTTATTACGAAGTTCGGCCGAAAGTAAAACCCGAAACACAGATTATTAAATTCATTAAGCAGAATGAGGGAAAATCGGGAATTATATATTGTTTAAGCAGGAAAAAGGTTGAGGAAATAGCTGAAACGCTTCAGGTTAATGGTATTAAAGCGCTGCCTTATCATGCCGGGATGGATGCAGCAACCCGATCAGGCAACCAGGATAAATTTCTTATGGAAGATGTGGATGTAATTGTTGCAACCATAGCCTTTGGGATGGGAATAGATAAGCCGGATGTTCGTTTTGTAATACATTACGATATTCCCAAAAGCCTAGAAGGGTATTACCAGGAAACAGGTCGTTCGGGGCGTGACGGAGGCGAGGGGAAGTGTATTACTTTCTATAGCTACAAGGATATTCAAAAGCTCGAAAAGTTTATGCACGGCAAACCTGTTGCAGAACAGGAAATCGGCAAACAACTTTTGCTTGACACCGTGTCGTACGCCGAATCGGCAATTTGCCGAAGGATAATCCTGCTTCACTATTTCGGTGAAAAATATGAACAAGAGAATTGTGGAAATTGTGACAACTGCCTGAACCCGAAGGAACAATTGGAAGCCCAGGAGGAAGTTGTAAGAGCATTAAGATCGATTCTTGAGGTGCATGAAAAATATAAAGCTGAACATATCTCCAATATTCTTACCGGGAATAAGTCAGCCGCAATAAAATCGTTTAAGCATTATGATTTAAAATGTTTCGGAGCCGGAAAAGATCATGACGAACGATTCTGGAATGCTGTTTTCCGTCAATCGATGATTGCTGGATTGATTAATAAGGATATTGAAAATTACGGCTTGTTGAAGGTTACTCAAAAAGGGCACGATTATTTGGCCAATCCTAAAAGTTTTATGCTGGTAAAAAATCATGAATACGAAGAGGACGATGATACCGGAGCTACAGGTGGCGGGGCCCCTTCGGGAGGAGCAAGTGGCGATCCGCAGTTATTTGCCATGCTAAAAGATTTAAGAAAAAATATAGCTAAAAAGCATAATTTACCTCCTTTTGTAATTTTTCAGGATCCCTCGCTGGCCGATATGTCCATTCAATACCCAATTACAATAGACGAATTACAAAAAATTCAGGGAGTTGGACAGGGAAAAGCACGTAGGTACGGTAGAGAGGTTGTTGCGTTAATTAAAAAATATGTCGAAGAAAATGAGATTGAACGCCCGGATGATTTAGTGGTTCGTACAGTGGCTAATAAATCAAAAATGAAGGTTTTCATTATTCAGGGCATCGACAGAAAAATTGCGTTCGAAGATATTGCCGACTCAAAAGGGATTGAAGTAAAAGATGTGATTACCGAAGTGGAAGCCATTGTAAATTCGGGTACACGGCTGAATATCGATTATTACATTAACAATGTTTTAGATGAAGATCACCAGGAAGAAATATTCGACTATTTCCGTGAAGCCGAATCTGATTCAGTACAGGAAGCACTTGACGAACTAGGGGAAGATGAATATTCGGAAGATGACATACGATTAATGAGGGTTAAATTCTTCTCTGATATGGGGAACTGATTTCTGTATCTCCTTCATATTGATTTTCACCTTTTTTATACAGAAAATATTACTTTTGCACCGGTTTTTTAATGTGTATATACAATATCTGTGTTGAAATAAATGATAAATAATTAAAACGATTAAAAATGGCAGTTGCAGTAAAAGAGAAACTTGCTTATAAAGTAGCAGACATAAGCCTGGCAGAATTTGGAAGAAAAGAGATTGAGATTGCAGAAAAAGAGATGCCCGGATTAATGTCAATAAGAAAAAAGTTTGGCCCAAAGAAACCTTTAGCGGGAGCCCGTGTAATGGGTAGCCTTCATATGACCATACAAACGGCAGTGTTGATTGAAACACTGGTTGAACTTGGAGCTGACGTCCGTTGGGCAAGTTGTAATATATTTTCGACACAAGACCATGCAGCTGCTGCGATTGCCAAAGCAGGTGTCCCGGTTTTTGCATGGAAAGGTGAAACACTGGAAGAATACTGGTGGTGTACCGATCAGGCACTGGATTTTGGTAACGGTCAGGGGCCAATGCTTATTGTCGACGATGGAGGTGATGCAACCTTAATGATTCATCGCGGACACGATGCAGAAAGCAATGCTTCAATACTCGATCTTACTGAAGGTGGCGAAGACGAACAGGAACTGAACAAAGCGTTAAAACGTATTCTGACAGAAAATCCGGCCCGTTGGCACAATGTGGCCAAAGAGTTAAAAGGTGTTTCCGAAGAGACAACAACCGGGGTGCACCGTTTGTACCAAATGAAAGATGAAGGGAAACTGCTTTTCCCTGCAATTAATGTAAACGACTCAGTTACCAAATCGAAATTCGATAACCTGTACGGATGCCGCGAATCGTTGGCAGATGGTATTAAACGTGCAACCGATGTAATGATTGCAGGTAAAGTGGTAGTTGTTGCAGGTTATGGCGATGTAGGTAAAGGATGTGCACATTCAATGAGAAGTTACGGAGCACGTGTAATTGTAACCGAAATAGACCCGATTTGTGCGCTGCAGGCTGCCATGGAAGGCTTTGAGGTTAAAACAATGGAAGATGCATTGCCCGAAGGAAATATTTATGTTACCACAACCGGGAACAAAGATGTCATTACCGGGGATCATATGGCAAATATGAAAGATCAGGCTATTGTTTGCAATATTGGTCATTTCGACAACGAAATTCAGGTTGCCCGTCTTGAAGAGTGGGATGGTATTAAAAAACAAAATGTTAAGCCTCAGGTAGATAAGTATACTTACGAAGATGGCCACAGCATTTTTCTGTTGGCCGAAGGACGCCTGGTGAATCTTGGCTGTGCCACAGGCCACCCGTCGTTTGTAATGAGTAACTCGTTTACAAACCAGTCGCTGGCTCAGATTGACCTTTGGGAAAACAATTACGAGATTGGTGTTTACACACTTTCTAAAAAACTGGACGAAGAGGTTGCCCGATTACACCTGGAACAAATTGGTGTAAAACTGACAACTTTAACCGATGAGCAGGCTGCCTATCTTGGAATTTCTAAAGAAGGTCCGTTCAAAGCGGAGCATTACAGATACTAATATTCAGAAATAAATATGTTGAGAATGGGTTTCAGTTTAGGAACCCATTTTTAGTTGTATACCCTTAGCGTATAATTGTTTATAACGGAAATATGATATTGTCTCAAAGGAGCTGCAGCAGGACCCTCTGACGGATGTGCAGTGCCAATTAGTATAAATTTTGAACCGCAGCAATTGCAGGTCCCCAATACACCATCGTTTTCCACTTTACAATTCTGGCTGATTTCATAAGTGCAGGCAGCATCGTAAGCGTAATATGTTCCGGGCAGTTCGCAATAAACAATTACTCCACCAAAACCCATCCCCGGGAAATATACCGAGTTGCCGGGAATTGTCAATTCATTATAAATATTAAGATTAATTGTAAATGAAAAAGGAACATCGGGAATTTGTGAATCAATTTCATCACATGACGGATTCAGAAATAACAGAATTACAGATAAAAATAAATACTTCCTGTTTTTTAAAATCAACTCCCTCATTTTTCTTATTTTTACAGAGAAACTGTCTAAATTTTATTCATAATTAAATGATTTAATAAATTATAGACAGTTTCTGAAACTTTCAAAAGTAACATTTATTGCTTTATGGACGATCTGATTATTATAATATTGACACTGATAATTGCTGCTGTGGGGGCCATAGGCCAGATAAAAAAGAAAAGAAAGCCACAGCCGGCATCCGAAAACAAAAGCAGTGGACAGGATTTCTGGGATATGTTAACAGATGAAGCAGACTATCCCAAAGAACCAAAGCAGCGAACCATTATCGAAGAACCTGATGTTATTGATAAAGTACCAGAAAAAAAACCTGTTTACCAGTTTTCTGCACGCAACGAAGCGAAATCAGAGATAAAAGAGGAATTAAAAACCGTTCTGGAAAAAGAAAAAAGTCCGATAAAAGAAGAAGAAAAATTTTCATTAAGAAAGGCAGTTATTTATAGCGAGATTTTGAACAGGAAATATTCTTAACATTGTATAAATCAATCAATTTGAATATTTTTCCGAAAAGAATATTTTAATTTTCAAGAAAATACTTACTTTTGCACAAGGAAGAGTTCCGGGAATCCGGGATTCTTTCTATTTTTTTAATAGTAAGGGAACAGAAAAAGTGGAGGATAAAAAAATGTCCGAAGTAGTATATTTAACACAAGAAGGATTAAAAAAACTTAAAGAAGAGCTGGAGCATTTGGTGAATGTTGAGCGGCCAAGTATTTCGAAACAAATTGGAGAGGCTATCGAAAAGGGCGATATTTCGGAAAACGCTGAGTACGACGCTGCCAAAGACGCACAGGGTATGCTCGAAGCGAAAATTGCTCATTTGCAGTCGAAAGTAGCCAATGCACGTATTTTGGATGAATCGAAGATTGATACATCCAAAGTTCAGATTTTGAATAAAGTAACCATAAAGAATAGAAAGAACAACGCTACCATGCAGTATACCCTTGTTCCGGAAAGTGAAGCAAACCTGAAACAAGGAAAAATTTCTGTAAAAACGCCAATTGCCAAAGGATTAATGGGAAAGGTAGTTGGCGATGTAGTTGAGATTAAAGTTCCGTCGGGAATTATACCTTTTGAAATTGTTGAGATTTCAATATAAAAAATATGTCTGGCATTTTCACAAAAATAGTAAATGGCGAAATCCCGGCTTACAAAGTAGCCGAGGATGAAAACTATTTTGCTTTTCTCGATATTTTTCCGGTAGCAAAAGGACATACGCTGGTAATTCCGAAAAAGGAGGTTGATTACCTTTTCGATTTGGACGATGAAACTTATGCCGGGCTTCAGCTTTTTGCAAAAAAGGTGGCTAAAGGATTAAAAAAAGCAATTCCGTGCGAAAAGGTGGGAGTTTTAGTGCTTGGTCTGGAAGTACCTCATGCACATATTCACCTGGTGCCAATGCAAAACGAAGGTGATTTGCTGAACTTTTCGGAAAAGAAAAAATTTACCCCCGAAGAGTTTCAGGAAATACAGAAATTAATTTCAGAAAATATATAAAACCTGGTGTACACCAGGTTTTTTTATGCCCTGTCAAGTCTTCCAAATTTTATTAACAATACAATTTTCAGCCTTTAAATTAAGTACCTTTAAAAGAATTTTTTTAGCAGGTATTTTATGGTTCCTTTTACGCATTTACATGTCCATTCGCAATACTCTATTTTAGATGGAGCAGCCAGTGTTAACGATTTGGTTACCAAAGCAAAATCAGACGGAATGAGTGCGCTTGCACTTACCGACCACGGTACCATGTTCGGGATAAAAGAGTTTCATGCCGCATGTGTCAATAATAATATAAAACCGATTCTGGGTTGCGAAACCTACGTTGCAGCCAGAACTATTCACGACAAAAAAGATAAAATCGACCGGTCGGGGCACCACCTGATTATTATGGCTAAAAACAAAACGGGTTACAGAAACCTGATAAAACTAATTTCTGTAGCTAGTAACGACGGATTTTATTATAAACCCCGAATTGATAAAAACCTGTTGGAAAAATACAGCGAAGGGCTTATTGTTTCTTCGGCATGCCTGGGTGGAGAAATCCCGAATCTTTTAATGAATAATCATTTAAAAGACGCAGAGGATGTTATTCTTTGGTATAAAAACCTGTTTGATGACGATTTTTATCTGGAGTTAATGCGGCATCCGGCCGAAATGCCCGAGCAACGACAGGAAGTTTACGATCAACAGGTAAAAGTGAATGAGCTTCTTCTGCCATTGGCAAAAAAAATGGGGGTAAAAGTAATTGCAACCAACGATGTACACTTTACCAATGCAGAGGACGCCGATGCACATGATTTACTTATTTGTTTAAATACCGGAAAAGATTTTGACGATCCTAACCGGATGCGTTATACCAAACAGGAGTGGTTTAAAACGCAGAAAGAGATGAATGAGTTATTTGCCGACATACCGGAAGCGTTGGCAAATACAGCTGAAATAGTTGAAAAAATTGAGGAATTTGAACTGGATGCAGCACCAATTATGCCTGTTTTTCCTATCCCTGAAGAGTTTGGAACTGAAAAGGAGTTCAGGGAAAAATATTCAGAAGAACAACTGATTGAAGAGTTTGGCGAAGATTCTTTTAACCGTTTGGGAGGGTATGATAAAGTAATTAGGATAAAATTTGAAGCCGCATATTTAAAGCATTTAACTTTAGCCGGTGCTGAAAAACGTTACGAAACTCCATTGGCCGAGGATGTAACGAACAGGCTCGAATTTGAGTTGAATACCATAAAACAAATGGGATATCCGGGATATTTTTTAATTACCCAGGATTTTATTAATAAAGCCCGCGAAATGGGCGTTTTGGTTGGCCCCGGGCGTGGTTCGGCAGCCGGTGCCGCAGTTTCGTATTGTACGGGTATAACCAATATTGATCCTATAAAATACGACCTGCTGTTCGAACGTTTCCTAAATCCCGACCGTATTTCGTTGCCCGATGTAGATATAGATTTTGATGATGATGGCCGGCAGTTGGTACTCGATTATGTAACTGAAAAATACGGTAAAGACAAAGTTGCCCACATTTGTACATTTGGAACCATGGCAACTAAGTCGTCAATTCGCGATGTGGCCCGCGTATTAAAACTTCCTCTTCCTGAGGCCGACCGTTTGGCAAAACTTGTTCCCGATGCCCCAAAAATGAGCTTCCCTAAAGCTTTTAAAGAGAGCCCTGACCTAAAAAAAGAAAAAGTTTCGGAAAATCCATTGATTTCGCAAACCATAAAATTTGCCGAAACACTGGAAGGATCGGTTCGTCAAACAGGTGTTCACGCATGTGGTATTTTAATAAGCAGAGATCCGCTTACCAACCATATTCCGTTAATGCCAACCAAAGATGAGGAAACGCTGCTGACCACTCAGTACGATGGACGGTTTGTAGAGAATATCGGCCTGCTGAAAATGGACTTCCTTGGCTTAAAAACGCTCTCAATAATTAAAGAAACCATAGAGAATGTTAAACTGTCGAAAGGAATTGAAATCGATATTGATAATATACCGTGGAATGATGAAAAAGCCTACGAACTTTTCAGCCACGGCGAAACAACTGCAATTTTCCAGTTCGAATCTGACGGAATGAAAAAACATCTCCGCGACCTGAAACCCAACCGGTTCGAAGACTTGGTTGCAATGAATGCCCTTTATCGTCCGGGGCCGATGGAATATATTCCGGATTACATTGCCCGTAAACACGGAAGGCAAAAAGTTGACTACGACCTTCCGATGATGGAAAAATACCTGAGCGACACGTACGGGATTACAGTTTTCCAGGAACAAGTGATGTTGCTTTCGAGGCTACTGGCAGGATTTACCCGTGGCGATTCGGATACTCTGCGAAAAGCTATGGGTAAAAAGATTATGGCCGTAATGAATAAGCTGAAGGTGAAGTTTGTTGAAGGGTGTAAAGCTAACTTCCAGTTTATTGATGAGTGCAAACTGAAGGGGAAAACCCCCGACGAGGTTATCGAAAAAATTTGGAAAGACTGGGAGGCGTTTGCATCGTATGCTTTTAATAAATCACATTCAGTATGTTACGCGCACATTGCCTATCAAACCGGATATTTAAAGGCTCATTATCCGGCAGAGTTTATGGCGGCCAACCTTAGCCGGAACCTCAATAACATTACCGACATTACAAAGCTGATGACTGAATGCAAACGCATGAAACTGAATGTGTTGGGGCCTGATGTTAATGAAAGTTTTATAAAATTTACCGCAAATAAGGCTGGCGATATTCGTTTCGGTATGGGGGCTATAAAAGGTGTGGGAGCCGGTGCAGTTCAGGATATTATTAATGCCCGCGAGGAAAATGGTGAGTTCAAAACAATTTTTGATGTAGTTGAAAATGTAAATTTACAGACTGTAAATAAGAAAAACCTGGAGGCGCTTGCAATGGCCGGTGCTTTCGATAACCTTGAAGATATAAAACGGAGTAGCTTCTTCTCCAGCGATAACGAGCACGATGATACCAATTTTATTGAGAAACTTATTCGCTACGGAAATAAAATTCAGGTGGAAACCAACAGTGCACAGCAAAGTTTGTTCGGAGCGCTCGAGAGTAGCCCGGTGGTAAAAAAACCGGATATTCCTAATGTAGAAGAGTGGCCAAAACTGGTAATGCTCGAAAAAGAGAAGAACCTGATTGGTATTTATTTAACTGCCCATCCCCTAGACGATTATCAACTCGAAATCAATAATTTCTGTTCGAGAGATATTAGCTTAAAAGACCTGAATAATGATATTGAGAGATATATAAATAAAGAATTTGTTTTTGGGGGTATGGTAACTGCTGCCCGTGAGGGAACATCGAAAAACGGAAATCCGTATGCCACTTTAACACTCTCAGATTACACCGATTCGAAAGAGTTATTTTTCTTCGGACAAGACTATGTTAATTTTCATAAATACTGCAAAACAGGGTTGTTTGTTATGGTTAAGGGAGCTGTGAAACAACGATTTAAAAGTGATTTTTATGAATTTAAAGTAACAAGCATCGAACTGCTGTCAGAGGTGCGAAAAAATTATATTAAAAGCATAACCATTAATCTTCCGCTACCAAAATTAAACGGAGCTATTGTAAAAACCATTGAAAATCTGGCAAAAGAGAATACAGGGAAAGCCCTACTGAGATTTAATGTTTACGATCCGGAGAACAATATGAATATTGAAATGTTTTCAAGAACAGTAAAGGTTAATCCTTCAGATAGCTTTATGAGCTTTTTTGATGACCTTGATGATATTGGTTATAGAATTAATTAGCTTATTTTTGCGAAATAATTAAGAATATAAATTTTAAAAATAAATTATGGCTATTGAAATTACCGATGCCAATTTTGAAGAATTGGTAATCAACTCAGACAAACCAGTAATGATCGATTTTTGGGCAGTTTGGTGCGGTCCGTGCCGGATGATTGCACCAATTGTTGAAGAGATGTCAACCGAGTACGAAGGCAAGGCAATTATCGGAAAAGTTGACGTGGATTCTAATCCGGGTGTTGCAATGAAATACGGAATCAGAAATATCCCAACTGTTCTTTTTGTGAAAAACGGCGAAGCTGTTGACAAACAGGTAGGGGCTGGTCCGAAGAACATTTTTACCGCAAAGTTAGACGCGCTGCTGTAATCTCTATTCAATCTTAAAAATGATGGTTCACCGGGTGACTCTTTGTTTCAACTCTAGTCACCCGGTGAATTTTTTAAAGTAGTGAAGAATATCTTCGACATAGAACAGTTTCACCAGTTTGATAACCTGGGACTTATTGCCCGCGAAGTAGTCGAGGGTTTTATTACCGGATTGCATCGCAGCCCTTTTCACGGATTTTCTGTTGAATTTGCCGAACACAGGCTATACAACCAGGGCGAATCGACAAAACATATAGATTGGAAACTGTTTGCCCGGACAGACAAACTATTTGTAAAACAATACGAAGAGGAAACCAATTTGCGTTGTCAACTGGTAATCGATACATCTTCTTCTATGCTTTTCCCATATTCGAAAGGGAAAAAACACCTTCAAAACAAACTGGCATTTTCGGTTTATACTGCAGCAGCCCTTATTTATTTGTTACGAAAACAACGTGATGCCGTAGGCCTTACATTATTCTCTGATGAAATAGAATTTCATTCCAGCCCACGAATATCTTCTGTTAATGCGGAGGTTATGTATGGTAAACTTTCCGAATTAATTCAACCGGAGAATGCACAACTGCGTAAAACAACCGACACAACACAGGTTCTGCATCAAATTGCCGAGAATATTCATAAACGGTCGCTGGTAATTATTTTCAGCGATATGCTCGACAGCCGTAAAACCGATGAGCTTTTTTCTGCGCTTCAGCACCTGCGGTATAATAAACACGAGGTAATACTTTTTCATGTTACCGACCACACGCTCGAACGAGAATTCGATTTTAGCAACCGTCCGCATAAATTTGTCGACCTGGAAAGCGGCCAGGTTGTAAAATTCAATCCCTGGGAGGTGAAAAAACATTATGTTTCAACAGTTAGCTCCTATTTCGAAGATTTGAAAGTGAAATGCGGCCAGTACCAGATCGATTTGGCAGAGGCCGATATCAATAAAGATTTTCAGCAGGTTTTGTTCTCTTACCTTGTAAAAAGAAAGAAGTTATTTTAATACCTCATTCGATAAATTCGTGCCAATTTGTCGAGTTAAGAAGCAGGTTTTTGGGACTTTCCTGATTCATATTAAACTGTTATAATTAATTCGCTGAATAAGGAAGTTTTTATTTCAAAACAAAATCCCTAATTTTAAGGAGTATCAATCTTTAACAAAAATCCTTGGTTTATGTTAGTTAAATCCTTCGGAAGCGCAGTTTTTGGAATAGATGCAACCACAATTACCATTGAAGTTGATGTAACAAAAGGAATAAAATTTATGCTGGTGGGCCTGCCCGACAGTGCGGTTAAGGAGAGCCAGCAGCGCATTGAGTCAGCCCTCAGGTTAAATGGTTATAAATGGCCCAGGTATAAAATTATCATTAACATGGCCCCTGCCGATATCCGGAAAGAAGGATCGGCGTACGATTTACCGCTGGCTGCAGCAATATTGGCAGCATCGCAGCAAATTAATGCAAATAAGCTATCAAAATATGTATTAATGGGTGAGCTGTCGCTCGATGGTACTTTGCAACCCATTAAAGGAGTTTTACCCATTGCTATAAATGCCCGAAAAGAAGGATTTGAAGGATTTATCCTGCCAAAACAGAATATTCGCGAAGCTGCTGTGGTAGATAAATTAAAAGTTTTTGGCGCCGAAAATATTACCGAAGTAATTGATTTTCTGAACGGCGAAAATAATTTGGAACAAACAATTATTGATACCCGGGCAGAGTTTGCTGCCCGGGTAAATAATAACTCACTTGATTTTGTTGATGTTAAAGGGCAGGAAAATGTAAAACGGGCACTGGAAATTGCAGCGGCCGGTTCGCATAATATCATTCTTGTTGGCCCTCCTGGATCTGGAAAAACTATGCTTGCAAAAAGAATTCCAGGTGTGTTGCCGCCATTTACTTTAAAAGAAGCATTGGAAACCACAAAAATCCATTCTGTTTCCGGCAATATTAAAAAAGAAACTTCGCTGATGACGCAACGTCCGTTCCGTTCGCCGCACCACACCATTTCTGATGTTGCTTTGGTCGGAGGAGGAAATTATCCACAACCCGGTGAAATTTCACTGGCCCACAACGGTGTGCTTTTCCTTGACGAACTGCCCGAGTTTAAAAGAACAGTGCTGGAGGTAATGCGTCAACCACTGGAAGACAGGAACATTACAATTTCACGTGCAAAATTCTCGGTGGAATATCCGGCGAGCTTTATGTTGGTGGCTTCTATGAATCCATGTCCATGTGGTTATTATAACCATCCGACCAAAGATTGCGTATGCGCACCAGGGGTGGTTCAGAAATATTTGAATAAAATATCGGGACCGCTGCTCGACAGAATTGACATTCATCTTGAAGTTGTGCCCGTACCGTTTAAAAAGCTGGCTGAGCTCGATTCGTCAGAAAAAAGTGAATCAGTTCGTGAAAGGGTAATGGAAGCCAGGAAGATTCAGGAGGAGCGATTTGAAGAACACAAAGGTGTTTATGCCAATGCTCAAATGAGTTCGAAACAAATCAGGGAATTTGTAAAACTGGATGAAAAGAGCAATGAATTGATAAAAAACGCAATGGAAAGGCTGGGGCTTTCGGCACGAGCTTACGACCGCATTTTAAAAGTATCGAGAACCATTGCCGATTTGGAAGGAGCAGAAGATGTGCAGACTGATCATTTATCAGAAGCCATTCACTACCGGAGTTTAGACCGGGAGAATTGGGGAGGTTAAAAAAAAGTTTACATTAACCAATAGAGACAAGGCATGTCTTGTCATCGCTAAAAATTAAGAATTACAAATGAACGACCTATGAAAAAATTAGAAAAGTATCCTGTTTCAAGAAGAGACTTTATAAAAGTTTCGGCCGCCACAACGGTTGCAGTTTCAACCATGTCGTTAGGCGCGTGCAATGTTGAAAGTACACCTGCTCCTATGAAACGCCCGTTTGGAAAACTGGGCTTCGATGTTACAACGCTGGGTTTAGGCGGACAAGCATCCATTCAGTGGACACCTGAAGATGTAGATCCTGTTCCAATTATTTTAAAGGCTTTTGAATTGGGGATTAATTATTTTGATACATCTAATTTGTATGCAAAAAGCCAGTTGCACTTTCACTCGGCTTTCGAGAAATTAAATCTGATTCCCGGGCAAGAAGGCTACAAGGAAGAGCTGCGTAAATCGATCTGGCTTACCAGTAAAACAGCAATGCGTTGGGGAAAACCCGGATGGCCGGAAAGGGAAGGAGTTAGGAACTGGTCGAACGGCGAAAATGTAAAATGTGCTGTTGACGATGTTAAACGTTCGCTCACCCAGATCTTTGGAGACAACAAAGGCTGGTACCCCGAAGGGGCCTACCTCGACATGGTGCTTTGTCATACTTTGCACAGCACCGATGAAGTGGATGTGCTTTACGAAGGGCTGGAATCACCTCTTGATCCTAACGGGAACTTTGGCGCATTAGTTGCTTTGCGCGATTTACGGGATGGTACAAACCTTACCGGAATGAACCCAAAGAATGAAAAGTTGATAAAACACATTGGATTCTCAGGCCATGCCAATCCCCCGGCAATGATGGATATGATTCAGCGCGATGAATACGGAATTCTGGACGGAATGCTGATTGCCATTAATGCCAACGACAAAACAAAAATGAATATGCAGCACAATGTAATTCCGGTAGCCGAAGCAAAAGGAATGGGAATTATTGGCATGAAAGTTTTTGCCGACGCTGCCCTGTACCATAAAGAGCCACGATGGTCGCAAACTCCGGATGATGTTTTCCGGAAAGTGGGAACACCAGAGTTACCAAGCAAGCCTTTAATTGAATATGCTTTAACAACACCCGGAGTTCATACTTTAATTATTGGAATTGGGCAGATTGATGAAGATCCTGTGAAGTGCCAGCTGGTGCAAAATTTTTACGCTGCACAAATTGAGCCGGATGGAATGCCTGCAGACGAGCGTACGAGAATTGAAGAGCAGGCAAAAGCAGTAAAACCAGAAAGTAACTATTTTCAGGCAATAGAAAAGAAAAGCCTTTCGGCACCAAGAGACGCCAGAATGGAAGGAAATAAAATAACGTGGCAATCGGCGCTCGCCGACGAGGAGCCTGTTTCGCATTACGAAGTTATGGTTGACGGGAAACTGGCAGGGACAGTGAAACACAAACCACAGGTTTTAAAAAGTAAGCCTTTCTTTTTCGATATTGAAAAAACTGCAGAAGAAATATTGTTGTCAGCTGTAGATTTAGCCGGAAATCGGGCAAAAATTAAGTTGGGTTAAAAATAAATTGATTTGGCATCTAATGAACTTAATTCGATGCAATTGGTTTGATTTATAAAACTAAATTTTAACAAAAATGGTTGACAGACTTTCAGATCCTATTGGGCGGTTAATGGGACTTCGTTATAAATCGCATCCTTGGCATGGGGTTTTTATCGGGAAAAAGGCCCCCGAAGAGTTAACTGCTTTTATCGAAGTAGTTTCAACAGACACAGTTAAATATGAAATAGACAAGGAGAGTGGCTATTTAAGGATTGATCGCCCTCAAAAATTTTCGAATGTGGTACCTGCACTTTATGGTTTTATCCCGCAGACTTTTTGTGGCGATAAGGTAGGGGAGTATTGTAACCAGAAAACCGGAAGAACTGATATTAAAGGCGATGGAGACCCCATTGATATTTGTGTTTTGACCGAAAAAACGCTGGCACATGGCGACCTTTTGGTGAATGCCCGTCCAATTGGTGGATTTCGGATGATTGACGGAAATCAGGCAGATGATAAAATTATTGCTGTGCTACGAAATGATACAGTATATGGTCATTTTAAAGATATTGAAGAGGTTCCTGATATTGTAATCCAACGTTTGGAGCATTACTTTTTAACTTACAAAGATATGCCCGGAGGAAGGGACAGTAATACCGAAATTACGGCAACCTATGGTAAAAAGGAGGCATTTGAAGTAATTAGACTTTCGGTTGAAGATTATAATCTTAAATTTGATAATCTGGGTAAACTGCTTTCCTAGATAAAAGAAATGCCGGATTAAAAGTCCGGCATTTCTTTTTAATTGTCACCTTTTGTCTCTCTTGCTTTCTTCCACCATTTAGCAGAAAGGTCAATGTTTTCCGAATTATCGTCCCACGAAAGTGTGGCAATGCAGTCGCAGTTTTCTTTACATTTTTCGCTTGCTTCGCCTTCCGTCCCGTAGTCAAGCGAAAATTCCAGTTCCAAATCATCAAATGTAACTACTTCGAACTCAGTAATCCCTGATTGCGGGAAACGACAGCCGGCTGCAATTGTAATTTCGTTCAGGCTTTTTTCAATGGTCTTAACTTCTCCATTAACAGTTTTTACTACTTCAACATCGCCGTTAATTACTACTTTTCTTCCTTCATCCTTATTTCTGAAGCCTGTAATCCATTCCTGTGTTTTGCTGATTTTTCTGGTAACAGTAATATTTAATGTATCGTTTTTTACCCAGGCCATTTCCAGTTCTGCTTCAATAAGAAAAGTTGGATTGCCATCTTTTTCGGTAATGTTTTCAATTTCTTTAACACCACCAATTGAGGTCCCTTCAACTTTGTAATTCTCAAATGATATTCTTCGGATTGAACCAACCTCATGCCAGGGGCCGCTTTTTTCAATAATCATTTTACCCGATTTCATTTTACCTCGTTTGTCGCATCCATCGCCAAAATCGAGTGTGATTTTACGAGGCCAAAACGGAGCAGATCCCGGTTTCTCAATAGTAATCATTGGGCAACCCCCGGTTATTTCTGCCGATTTTAATTCTTCACCAAGTGCCGAATAAATGTCGATATCAGCAAGCAAGTCTTCAACAATTGTAGCCTGCAATGCTTCATCGATAATCAATTCTTTTTGGTTATCATTCAAATCTTCTTTCTGAATTGAATCGTCCTGACATGAAAAAATGGTAATTGAAACGAGGGCAAGCAAGAAATAATGTAACTTTTTCATTTTTAGATAATAATTGGTTTGTATTGTAAATTTAACGAATAAACTAATTCAATATTATCCTATTTGTTAATTCTTCCGATAAGGTACCGTATAAATGTCACTTCTGACCATTAGGTATTGTCGGTAGCAACCAGGCTGATGATAAAATTATTGCAGTACTACTATTTTTTTATCATTACTCTGCCCATTGCACTTTAGGCGATTTGTAATAATCTATTCCCATATCTTCAAACCGCTTCCCGTGTTTTGCCAGCCTGATTTTATAATCATCCCAGTTGCGGGCATCAACTGCTGTCCAACCAATTTCGGCATACCCCGGCAGCCTTGGGAAAACAAGATATTCTGCCTCGTCGATGTTCGAAACAGTTTCTGACCAAAGCGGTGCTTCAATCCCAACAATATGTTCTCTTTTAATGCCTTCGGCAACCGAAGCCGGGTCCCAGTCGTAACCAGTATCTGTCTCAATATAACCTGCCCAGTGTAATCCATACTGTGAGGTTGAATTGTACTGCATATCGAGATAAGCTTTTTTTGCCGGCGACATAATAACTTTTGCACCTTTTTCTATCCCCATAACAGCATTTTCTTCTATGGAGTAAAACTGAACAACAGCATCTTTTACAGGTGTGGCATGAGCAATCGCATCCCAGCCAATAACCGTTTTACCATGTTTTACCACTATTTGCTGAACTCTGTTAATAAAAGGAATATAATCTTCCATGGCGGTAACACGCGATTCGTCTCCACCAATATGAATGTATGGGCCAGGAGTTATGGCTGCCAGTTCCCCGATAACATCATCCAGAAACTCATAAACCACTTCTTTATTGGTGCAAAGCGTACTAAAACCCGTTTTAGTGCCTGTATATAACCCGGTAGCTTTACCTTCGCAGTTAAGTTCGGCATACGATGCCAGCGCGGCATTTGTGTGGCCGGGCATATCTATTTCAGGAATAATCGTTATTTGCCTTTCAGCTGCATATGCAACAATATCGGCGTACTGCTCCTGGGTGTAATATCCACCTTTTCCACCACCTACTTCGGTGCTTCCCCCTATTTCGGTAAGTTTTGGCCACGATTTAATCTCGATTCTCCACCCCTGGTCGTCCGACAAGTGAAGATGAAGTACATTCATTTTGTATGCAGCCAGGTAATCGATAAATCTTTTTACTTCTTCAACCTCGAAAAAGTGCCTTGCCATATCAAGCATTGCTCCGCGGAAACCGTAATCAGGATGATCTTCAATCCTTCCAGTCGGAATAATCAGTTTTTCCTCAGCCGCAGCCTTTATCGGCAAGGTTTGCAACAGGGTTTGAACAGCATAAAAACAACCAGCTGCATCGGCTCCCGAAATTTCAATCTCCTTTTTATCTATATCGAGTACATAACCCTCTTTCTCAGTAACACTCCCGTCAATTGCGATAAAAATTCCTTTCCCCGCGTCTTTTCCAGTGGTTATAACTTTGGGCTCAAAGCCTGCAATATGTTCTATTGCGGCAGAAAGATAATTTCCAATACTTTCCAGTCCTTCCTGTACGTAAATTACCGTAGAGTTTTTAATCACGAAAGCCCCGCCTTCAGCTTCTACAACCTCAGGTTTTGGAATAAATGCTGTTTTGGTTAAATGAATAAATGCTGTTTTGGTTAAATCAGTCGGTTCCTGTTCTGTGCAAGAAACGTTTAAAAATATGCTTGTCATAACAACAAATACGAATAAAGATATTTTTTTCATAATAAACTTTAGATTGAAATGAGCTATAAAAATATCCAAATAAGTCTGGAATTAAAATTTATTTTGAAGGAATCGTACGGAAGGACGAAAGCTGCTCTCACCAATCAGGGAATTAATAAATCTTACCAACCGGATATCTTTTAAAGGTTTCTTCCGACCATTCCGTATTGTTGTAAATGTAGGCCAGTTGAGCCCTGTGGTTTTTTGCAAACTCAGGATCGGTTTTACGTTTTTCTTCAAATTTTTTCCTGAACTCCGGGTGTTCGTTCAGGTATTTTATCGCGTTTTCTTCAAAACCGTACGATGAGAAATACTCTCGTGTATCAAGAATATTATCAAAGAAATTCCATTTAAAGAACGAGTCTCTTGCTTTTGGCTCAAGTGTTTCAAGCAGGTATTTTATTCTTTTCTGACGCACAGGAATCACCAGATCACCTGCATAATATTTCACTTGTTGAACCTCACTTTGAGTATTGACTTCCTGGTGAAAATAGTGCCCGTTATACGGACGCGGCGAATTTGAATACTCATCGATGTAATACACTTCAACTTCCAGGGTTGTATCGTTTGGCAAGGTTGTAAATTCAACTCCGTTTAAAATCAACCTGTCAACAACCTGTTTCCAGGCCTGTGGTAAAATATAAAATTCCGGTACTTTAATTTCTTCTGCCGGGTTGTATACATCGTAATATTTAATCTGCCGGGTATAAGGTTTGGTCTTGTCGTAACCAAAGCGTTTTAACCCGGTCAAAGGGCTAATATGGGTTGGATTTACTTCATATCCTTTGAATTCAATCTCTCGGAGCCTTGTAGTGTCCAGTTCAAAAGCTATCGGGTGTGTTTTTGCTTCCTTCGACTCTGCATTTCCTTTTTTCCTGCTTTCAATAATTTCTGCAGAATTCTCGGAAGTGAATTTGGCAAGCACTTCTATAAACTGATAACACGATTCCACACGGTCGGGGTAAGGTTTATAAACGTGGTTTTCTGTCATCATCCCGTAAGTGTTAAAAAGGCTGGCATACCCTGAAGAGTAGCGCGGCCCTTCCTGAGTCATTTTAATACCTCGTTTCGGATCGCGAAACATCCAGCTGACATAAGGGATTAATTCGTATTTCCCTTTTTTCATTCGGCTGTATAAATCAGGAATCATTTTTTCGCGAAGGAATTTTTTCTGGCTTGGCGGGAACATATCGGGTGGCGGAGCGATTAATGTAATGCTGTATTGGTGTTCCGAACCGTTGGTAGTGTGCGTGTCAAGAAAAACATCGGGATTCCATTTCTGAAAGATTTTATTGAAATTTTTAGCATTTTCCGAGTCACACTTTATAAAATCTCTGTTCAAATCGAGGTTGGCAGCATTCCCCCTGAAGCCGGTTTCGTAAGGGGTCGTTTGCCCCGTGCGGTTATAGGCACTCCGGTGTAAAAGTCCGCCAATACTATACGCAGGAATTATGACAATTACTGTATTCTCAAGAAGTTTAGCCATCCTGTCTTTATTGCGTAAAATGTCGTCGGCAAACTGCAGGCTGGCATCAATTCCTGCCGGTTCGCCGGGGTGTATTCCATTGTTTATCAGTAAAACAGATTTTCCCTGTGCTTTTATTTTTTCAGGATTGAATTCTTTTTTATTGTTTATTATGAATGTATGAAGAGGTTTGCCGCTGTCGGTTAAACCATTTTCAACCAGTGTTGCATTTTCGTAGTGGTTATCGAGCAACTTATACATTTCAACCACTTCGTAATAAGTGGGAGTGTAGTTTTGTTCGTACTTAAGATTGAGAAGTGGTTTTTGTGAGAATGAAATATTTACAATAAAAAAAAGGGCTACAGCAAATTTTAGACGCATAATATAAATTCAGTTATTAAACCCCTTCAGGGTTTGGTTTTTAATGGTCTTTGTCCACGGGTTGCACCCGCGGTTATTGTTGTTCAATGCTTTCAGGATTAATTATCAAAACTAAATAAATCTGAATCAGCACATATGATGCAATTTCTCACTGTAAACTGAGACTGTGCAAACTTTTACTTTCGTTCTAAATTTAAGTATGAATATTCAAAATCGTTCTTATCGTCATAAAAATCTTCTCTGGCGGTTTCATTCCATTCTGAATAATTAATTTCAGGAAAATAAACATCAGCCTCGTAAGGTTTGTGCACCAGCGTTAAATAGAGTTTGCCTGCCACCGGATAAAACTGTCTGTAAATCATTCCACCACCAATTATAAAGGCCTCTTTTTCGTTTTTAACTTTTTCAATGGCTTCTTCAATGGAAAATACGGTTTCGCAACCCGGGAAAACATCGTCCTTTTTGTCGGTAATTACAATGTGCCTGCGGTTTGGCAAAGGCCATTTGGGTAGCGATAGCAACGTGTTTCTCCCCATAATTATGGTGTACCCGCTGGTTATTTGTTTAAAATGTTTCAAATCGTTGGGAAGATGAAACAGTAAATCGTTATTTTTTCCAATGGCGAAATTTTCGGCAATGGCAACTATTATGGAAATGTTTTTTTGAATCATACTTAAAATATTAAACAGCAACTATTCCTTTAATATGCGGATGTGCCTGATAATCCACCAGCTCAAAATCTTCGTATTTAAAATTGAAAATACTTTTTACATCCGGATTAATTTTCATTGCAGGCAATGGATATGGTTCTCGGGTAAGCTGAAGCTTTACCTGTTCGGTATGGTTGGAATAGATATGTACATCGCCAAAGGTGTGAACAAAATCGCCGGGTTGCAGCCCTGTTGCCTGCGCCATCATCATGGTTAAAAGGGCATACGATGCAATGTTAAACGGAACTCCTAAAAATACGTCGGCACTGCGCTGGTACAACTGGCACGACAGTTTACCGTTAGCCACGTAAAACTGAAAAAGTATGTGACAGGGAGGCAGGTTCATTTTGTTCAGTTCACCAACATTCCAGGCGCTTACCAAATGACGACGTGAATCGGGATTATTTTTTATCGACTCAAGCATCTGCGAAATCTGGTCGATATTCTTTCCATCAGGCGTTGGCCAGCTGCGCCATTGGTATCCGTAAATATGGCCAAGATTTCCGTCGTCATCGGCCCATTCGTTCCAAATGCGTACACCATGATCCTGCAAATATTTTACATTGGTGTCGCCTCTCAGAAACCAAAGTAACTCGTAAATAATCGATTTTAAATGCAGTTTTTTTGTTGTAACCATTGGGAATCCCTTGCTCAGATCGAACCGCAACTGATGTCCGAACATGCTAATTGTCCCTGTACCTGTCCGGTCTTTTTTCTCTGTTCCCTGCTCTAATATGGTTTCCAATAAATCTAAATACTGCCTCATAATATATCGTTTCGTCTGTTTAAATTTTTTTGTTCTTGAGTGTACAAAAAATTTCTGCACATTCAGGAACCATTCGTTTCACTCTTTCTCCCTTGAATTTTTTAATCATGCTTTTTGTGAATTTGATGATTAATAAATTCAAGGTCGTTTGATGCAAAAATAAAATTTTGAGGCAAGCAGTCTTACCCATGATGCATTTAGATATCCACAAATGTCGATAGGTTGTTAATTATGAATTTATTTTCGCCCCGCATTTTTTGCAAAAAATGGCATCATCGTCATGGGTAGGGCACAGGCAATTTGGGCAAACCTGTGTATTACGCCTTGAGGAAGGATTGATAATCTCGGCAGTAACTATTCCTGTAGGTACGGCAATAATTGCATAACCCATTATCATTACAATGCTTGCCAGAAACTGGCCACTTGGTGTTTCGGGGCTGATATTGCCGTAGCCCACAGTAGTTAAAGTAACAATGGCCCAGTAAATTCCGCGCGGAATGCTTGTGAATCCATGCTCTTCACCTTCGACCAGATACATAATTGTACCAACTATAATTACCAGAATAACTACAAAAAAGATAAAAACACTTATTTTTTCGCGGCTGGCCCAAATGGCACTTGCCAGAGTTTTGCCGGCCTGGGTGTAACGGGTTAGTTTTAATATTCTGAAAACACGGAGAAGACGTAATATTCTGATTATAACCAGACTGTGTGAGCCAACTATTATTAAACTCAGGTAGGTAGGTATTACCGATAAGAAGTCAATAATTCCGTAAAAACTAAAAATGTACTTGAACGGTTTTTTTACAATGGTAATTCTGAGAACGTATTCCAGAGTAAAAATGATGGTGATAATCCATTCTGATATTTTTAATATTTGTTGATTGTTGTCTCTTATCGTTGGGACACTTTCGAGCATCACCAATGCCACACTTACCAAAATTACAACCAAAAGAGCAACATCAAAGAGCTTACCTGCCGGAGTATCCGCCTCGAATATTATTTCGTAGAGCTTCTGTTTGGTTTTTCTCATCGGTTTTAAAATTGAAGACTAAATATACAATAAATTCAGAAATTGAAATTTTGGGTGTAATCAAAAAAAAGCCTTCCGTCAAACGAAGGAAGGCTTTCATATTATATTTTTAAAGTATTAAAGTACTTCTTCTACATCTACATAAGGTAAGTTAAATGCTTCTGCAACTCCTTTGTAAACAACTTTTCCGTCAACAACATTTAATCCTTTTTTAAGTGGTTCGCTGTCAATACATGCTTGTTTCCATCCTTTTTCTGCAATCTGGATTGCATAAGGAAGTGTTGCGTTTGTTAATGCAATGGTTGAAGTACGTGGTACAGCACCAGGCATGTTTGCCACACAGTAGTGAAGTACATCGTCAACAAAGAATGTTGGTTCGGCATGTGTTGTAGCAACGGTAGTTTCGAAACAACCACCCTGATCAACAGCAACGTCTACCATAACAGTACCCGGCTTCATGGTTTTAAGCATGTCGCGCGTTACCAGGTGCGGAGCTTTTGCACCAGGAATCAGAACTGCACCGATAATCAGGTCGTGAGATTGAACCATTTCGCGGATGTTGTACTCGTTGCTCATCATGGTTTTTACGTTGGCCGGCATAATGTCGTCGAGGTAACGTAAGCGTTTTAACGAAACGTCCATAATGGTAACGTCGGCGCCAAGTCCTGCAGCCATTTTAGCTGCTTCGGTACCAACTATTCCACCACCAACAATAAGTACTTTTGCGGGAGGAACTCCAGGAACCCCACCAAGAAGTACACCATATCCGCCGAAAGTTTTTTCGAGGTATTTTGCTCCTTCCAAAGCAGACATACGTCCGGCAACCTCACTCATTGGAATTAATAACGGAAGAGAACGGTCGTTGTTCTCAACAGTTTCGTATGCAAGACTGACTGATCCATTTTCAATCATTGCATTGGTAAGTGCTTCAGAAGATGCAAAATGCATGTAGGTATACAGAATCTGGCCCTTTTTAATCAGTTTATACTCGGGCTCAATAGGTTCTTTCACCTTAATAATCATTTCTGCAATTCCGTAAACATCTTCAATAGTAGGAAGCATAGTTGCGCCGGCAGCAATGTAATCTTCGTCCGGAAATCCACTTCCGTTACCGCCACCTGCCTGTACATACACCTGGTGACCGCGTTTTACTAACTCAGCAGCTCCCGCAGGAGTTAATGCTATGCGGTTCTCATTGTTTTTAATTTCTTTTGGTACGCCAATAATCATTTTAGTAAAATTAATAAGTAATTGATTGGGCAAAAATAGATAAAAAAGAATATATATGATGTATGATAACATGATAATTATTAGGTTAAAGCCTTAATTTTAATACTAAAATATATATATGACAATTTGCTTGATAATTGGAAGTTAATTTTTCAATAAGATTTCAAATTGAAAGATTTTATATTTATTTGATTTCAATTTGATACCACTATATTTGCTTTCTTTTAAAAAATATATTGTATAACATGCCAACAGTATCAGACAGGGGAAAGATAATGCCTGATTCACCCATCAGGAAATTGGCTCCATTAGCTCAGAAAGCGAAGGAGAAGGGGATAAAAGTATATCATCTTAACATTGGGCAGCCAGACCTGCCAACTCCCCCACAGGCGATGGAGGCGATAAAATCGATAGATCGGGTAATTCTTGAATATACTCCCAGTGAAGGGATTTTTTCGTTTCGCCAGAAGCTGGCAAAATACTATCATAAATTTAATATCGATGTTGAAGTTGATGATATAATTATAACCTCAGGAGGTAGCGAAGCTGTAACTTTTGCTTTTATGAGTTGTCTCGATCCGGGCGACGAGATAATTGTGCCTGAACCAGCTTATGCCAACTACGAAGCTTTTGCCATTGTTGCCGGAGCAAAAATTAAATCGATTGCTGCAAACATTGAAGAGGGATTTGCATTACCTCCGGTTGAAGAGTTTGAAACACTGATTACACCTAAAACCAAGGGGATTATGATTTGTAATCCCAATAATCCGACCGGTTATTTATATACCCAGCAGGAGATGAATAAAATTCGCGATTTGGTAAAGAAATACGATTTATATCTGTTTTCCGATGAGGTTTACCGTGAATTTTGTTACACAGGGGCACCTTATATTTCAGCTTTTCATTTGGAAGGGATTGAGCAAAATGTGGTTTTGGTCGACTCAGTTTCGAAACGCTACAGCGAGTGTGGTTTGCGTGTAGGAGCGCTGATTACAAAAAACGAAAAGGTTAAAAAGAACGTAATGAAGTTTTGCCAGGCAAGGCTGAGTCCGCCACTTATTGGGCAGATTGCTGCCGAAGCTTCACTGGATGCCGATCCGGAATATATGCTGAATAATTACAACGAATACGTTGAGCGCCGTAAATTTCTTATTGATGGGTTAAACCGTATCGATGGTGTTTATTCGCCGATACCGATGGGGGCTTTTTATACCGTAGCCCGCCTTCCGGTTGATAATTCAGATAAGTTTTGCGAGTGGTTGCTTTCCGATTTTCAGTACAAAAATCAAACAATTTTTATGGCTCCTGCCTCAGGCTTTTACACGGTGCCCAACAAAGGTGTTGATGAAGTGCGAATTGCCTACGTTTTAAAAAAGGAGGATTTGGGCGTTTGCCTGAAAATTCTGGAAGAGGCTTTAAAGGTTTACCCGGGAAGTAAAGTGAGGCAAACAACCAACGCCGCAGTTGGGAAATAAAATTTAGATATAATCAACTTACATTAAAATAATTTATTTTGATTAAACGTTTATGTTATGACTTCAATCAAACAATTATGAGCGCAAGAATTTTAAACCTTCCAAAAGTTAATTTGCTTGAAAGGAAATACATACCGAGTAGGATTGCATGTTTTGCATTATCTGCACTATTAATTTTGTATTTAATTCCTCGGCCCGATTTAATAGCTCCATTAATTATTGCCGGAAGTTTAACCGTTTTGTTAATTATTCAGTTTTTCTATCAAAATCCGATAATGAATATTTTACTTGGAAGCGCGATGGCTTTAATCGGAGCCTATTTTTGTCTGGCGGTGATTGATGAGTTTCTGGAGTTTGAAACCGTAACACAAGAAGCCTGGCGGCTATTGTTGTTTGGATTGGGCTTATTTCTTTCGGTAATATTCTTATCTGTTTTAATGATTAGAAGAGCAATTCTGGATTAGATATGAAACTATAATAATAAAAAAATCCGGGTTGATAATTCAACCCGGATTTTTCATCCTTAAAACTCCCTCTCCCTTGGAGAGGGTTGGGGAGAGGCTTCTATTTCAGATTCTTAATCCTCTCCATCGCTTCCAGAACATTCTCCCTGTCGGCAAATGCCGAAAAGCGGAAGTATCCTTCGCCCGACGGGCCAAAACCGGAGCCCGGAGTTCCAACCACATTGGCTTCGTTTAATACTTTATCGAAGAAATCCCACGAGCTCATTCCGTTTTTTGTTTTTACCCAAATATATGGAGCGTTTTCTCCTCCAAAAACTTCGTAGCCGGTCGCCAAAAGGCTCTTTTTCATTATTCGTGCATTTTCCATGTAGTAGGTAATAATTTCTGCAACTTCCTTTTTGCCTTCCTCTGTAAAAATTGCAGCAGCTGCTTTTTGTACAGGGTATGAAACTCCATTAAATTTGGTCGATTGACGGCGGTTCCACAAAGGTTTTACAGGGTGTGAGTTTCCGTCTGTATCGTAGGCAACAAGGCTTTCAGGAATTACTGTGTATGCGCAGCGCGTTCCTGTAAAACCTGCAGTTTTCGAAAAACTCCTGAATTCGATGGCTACGTTTTCTGCTCCTTCAATTTCGTAAATCGAGCGGGGAATTCCATCTTCAGTAATAAATGCTTCGTATGCTGCATCGTAAAGGATGATGCTTTTATTTTCGATTGCAAAATCCACCCACTTTTTTAGCTCTTTTTTTGTAGCGACTGTCCCGGTTGGGTTGTTCGGGTAGCAAAGGAAAATCAGGCCTGGTATTTCTGCCGGCAGCTCAGGAATAAATCCGTTTTCTTCGGTGCAAGCCATGTAGATTATTCCGTCGTAATACCCGTTTGCCTGGCATGTGCCGGTTTTGCCCGACATAACTGTTGTGTCGGAATAAACCGGGTAAACCGGGTCGCAAATGGCTATTTTGTTGTCATTGCCAAATATTTCCTGAATGTTTCCGGTATCATTTTTCGATCCGTCGGAAATAAAAATATCATCAGCCGAAATGTCAATCCCTCTGTCCTGGTAAGAATTTTTTGCAATGGCTTCGCGTAAAAAGGTATAGCCCTGCTCCGGGCCGTAACCTTTAAAAGTATCAGCTTTTGCCATCTCGTCAACTCCTTCGTGAAACGCTTTTATAACGCTAGGTACCAACGGTTGGGTAACATCGCCAATACCCATTTTAATTACTTTTTTATCGGGGTTTGATTCAATAAATTCATTCACCCTTCTCCCAATCTCGGGGAATAGATATCCTGCCTGAAGTTTCAGGTAGTTTTCGTTAATTAATGCCATCTATGTTTATTTCTTGATAATACAATATTGGAACGACAAATTTAAAAATAAAATCAATGGGACTGTATTTTTGACTAACCTTTGATACATTTGCCTGAAATTGTAAAACTATGCAAAACTTTTTCGTTAAATCTCACGGATTAGGCAACGATTATATTGTACTGAATCAGGCTGAAATTACTTTCGATTTAACTGAAAAAAACATTGTCAGAATTTGTGATGTCCATTATGGAATTGGCTCCGATGGTATTCTATTAAAAGTGCCAACCAAAAATGCTGATTTCGGATTGCGTATTTTAAATCCGGATGGTTCAGAAGCGGAGAAAAGTGGTAATGGCCTTCGTATTTTTGCCAAGTATTTATACGATTACGGTTATGCAAAAACTAAATCGTTCAGTATTAGTACACCGGGGGGATTAGTCCGTGCAGAGGTGGTAGAAGAAAAGAACGGGAAAGCGTTGACCATTAAAGTAGATATGGGTAAGGCTGTTTTTGAATCGGCAAAAATTCCGGTTTCCAATAATGCCAGCGAATGTATCGATGAAATACTGAATCTGGAAAATAAATCGTATAAAATTGACTGTGTCTCGGTTGGTAATCCTCATTGTGTTATAGTAACTGATAATCTTGACGAAACAGAAGTAAAAACTTTTGGTTCGCAGATTGAAAATCATCCCATGTTCCCGAACCGGATTAATGTTCAGTTTGCCAAAGTTATTTCGCCTGACGAAGTTGAAATTTTAATTTGGGAACGCGGTGCCGGCTGGACACTGGCCTCGGGAAGTTCGTCGTGTGCGGTGGCATCGGTAATGGTAAAAAAAGGACTAACTAGCAGAAATATTACTGTTAAAAGTCCCGGAGGAAGCCTGAGTGTTGAAGTGGCTGAAAATTGGGAAAACCGAATGACCGGCGAAGTGCGCGAAATAGCTTCGGGGGTGTTGAGTGGGGAGTTAATATCGGACTTAGATCCTGAAACAAGTTAAGGGTGACGCTCAACTATATATTGCAGAGATTGTCACTAACGTCATGCTGAACTTGTTTCAGCATCTTTGTCATAGCCTCATTATGCCTAACTGAAAGATTGATTGGGATTTTGAAATGGCAACACCATAAATTACATTTCTAAATCTCCAAATTCGTAACCTCTTTCGTAACTTCATAATCGTATTCCGGGTATTCGTACATCGCCATTCGGGATTCAGTTTGTCCTATTGAGTAACCATAGGCTCCCGTATAATCTTTCGGATTTTCTCCCATTTTTTGAAGCTGCTCGAGGTATCCGTCGATTGATTTTGGCTCGATAATTATCACCTTCCCCATTTTATGAATAATAGGGCTGTGAACCCTTGTAGAATCGTGGTCGAATTCCAGAATCCGCCGGCCATATCGGGTTATTCCAATGGTTCTGTATGTTAAGCTTTTCCCAACTCCGGGCAGGTTGATTATACTTCGGTCGGTTGATAAAAACGATAGTTCGGTTTTCTTATTCAGTTGTTTCACATTTTCAACCAGGTTTTCGGGATCATGTAACAGGTTTTGCGCAAAATCCATATCTTCTTCATGAATAGAACCATATATTTTTTCCTCGGTACGTTCCTGAACTGAACGGGAATTAGGTGCAAAATTCGTCCTGTTTTCTTTATACCCCTTTACCGTTAGCGTGTAATAAGAAAGCACACCGATTTCGTTTAATACTTTTCTTAGTTTGGTGCTGTGCCCCCTTCGTGATGCGGCGGCTGTGAAAACCAATTGGTTGGTAACAGCCCATCCTGCTTTTAACAGAAGTTCAACGGCTTTTTTTGTTTCCGATGTCACTTCAAGAGGCGATTCAAAATGCGATTGGATTACAAACTGTTTAATCCCAATTCCCAGGGCTTTTTGTTTAAACTCAGCAAGTATTTCTGCCAGTTCAGGTGTAATCCGCTGCGGAAGATAAACAGGCAGGCGGGTACCAATCCTTACCCTTACTATTTCCGCAAATTTCTCACCATCCGGGCGCGACTCATTTTCCTCTTTTTTTGCTTTGGCCATTTCATAAATCTCATCCAATATCCGTTTCAGGTTTTTATCGGTACTCATTAACGCATCGCCACCGGTTATTAAAATATCGCGCAGTTGAGAATCGTCCCTGAAATAGCTTAGAAGTTTGGGTAATCGTTCATTCCACGATTCTTTGGGCTTTAATTTATCGAGATTAAAGTTATACCGTCCGGTCTGAAAATCGTACATGCGCTGGCAGCTTGCACAAAGTCCACCACAAGCGCGTCCAACAGTGTCGGGGATAAAAATGGCCACATCGGGGTAACGCCGGTGAATGTTATGTGACGGTAATATCCATCCGGCGGCATTGGGCTCGCCGGGTTTAACTTTATCCTCTTTTTCCCAGGCAACAATATTTCCAAATTCTTCAACTAGCGGTTTACTGTAAACTACGTAGCTGCGTATGGCCAAATCGGCACCAACCAGGTAATTGGGGATATAAGTGTTTAACAACGACAAATAGTGTGGATTAACGAAAAAGGGAATGCCTTTTTTCTTCGCTTTTTTTAGCGTTTTCATGGTTTCATCGGTAAGCGTAAAATCCAGCATCTCGTTTAATAATTCTGGCGAACGGATTGCAAACTGCAAATGAAAACGGCTTTCCTGCCACCATTGTAACATTTGCTTCTCTTTTTCTTCGAAATTTAAGCTAGAATCCAGTTTATACCGGCCTTCGTTCATTTCGCCTGATTCAAGTTTATTAATCAGTATTTTAATTATTCGTTTTTTGTTATTTTTTCTTAATTCTTCAACTTCCCTGTTCAGGCCCGAAGGATATTTTTTCATCCACTCTTGTACCTTCTTTTTACGTGGAGGATTTTGCATCAGCTTTCCGTTTAATTGCCTGAAGAGCTGCAGCATATCTTTAAAAAAGGCAGCTTTGGCTCCGCCGGTGCCATAATTTGTTGCAAGCCATAACATTTTAAACGGATCGGTAACCGCTAGTTCACCTCCGATGTTTTGGTCAGGAAATTTTATTCCGGCATGGTCAATGTAATCAAGGATACGGATTACAGCTATGTCCTGCCAGCTTAAATAATCTGCAGTTTGCCCCAATTGGTTTTTAGCTGAGTAAAACTTTTCAGCTGCCGGATTCCTTTTTAAAAAAGGCATTATCCACTCTTTTACAGCATGATGGACTTCTTCAACATTTTTAGAGTTAAGGAGAATTTGTTTGAGAATTTGATTTTCAGAAAGAAGATTATTGAGTACTTTGCGCGAACGAATAGAGATTGCTACTTTGTCCCAAAACGAAATTGAATTCATGGCGTACAATTATTAAAAACGAAAGTCAAACTCTTGAAGATATAAAAAATAAGGCTCTTTTCAAAGTCATTCAATGCTGTAAAATATTAATATTAGTATGATTTAAGTGGTTTTTTATATTTGGCTTTCTATATAAACAAAGATTGAATATTAATCTATTCGATTATCTTTGCGCTGATTTTGAATGGATTAAAAAATATGACACATAAAGCAGGTTTTGTAAATATTGTCGGGAATCCGAATGTTGGTAAGTCAACCATTATGAATGCTTTGGTAGGTGAAAAGCTATCGATAATCACTCAGAAGATGCAAACCACAAGGCATCGCATTAAAGGAATAGTTAGTAGCGCTGATTTTCAGATTGTATATTCTGATACTCCGGGAATTCTTAAGCCCAACTATAAGTTGCAGGAGTCGATGATGAAATTTGTTGATACTGCACTGGTTGATGCCGACATTATTTTGTTTGTTACCGATGTAAAGGAGAAACTGGATAAAAATCCCGATTACATAGAAAAGGTGCGTAAATCAAATATGCCGGTTATTGTTCTGGTAAATAAAATTGATTTATCGAACCAGGAAGAGGTGGTTAAATTATTTGATTATTGGAGCAATGTATTTCCGGGAGCTGATGTTTTCCCGATCTCAGCTCTTGAAAAATTCAATATCGAACCTATTTTCGATCGCATTTTGGAATTGCTGCCCGACGGTCCTCCGTTTTTTCCGAAAGATGAGTTGACTGACCGTAACGAACGATTCTTTATGCAGGAAATAATAAGGGAAAAGATTTTATTGAATTATCAGAAAGAAATTCCTTATTCGGTTGAAGTTGAAGTAGAAGAGTTTAAAGAGGAAGAAAAGATTATAAACATGAGAGCGGTAATATATGTTTCGCGCGACAGCCAGAAAGGTATCATTATCGGGCATCAGGGAAAAATGATTAAAAAGGTGGGTTCGGAAGCCAGGGCCGATGCCGAAGAGTTTTTTGATAAAAAAATATTTATGGAGCTCTATGTAAAAGTTGCCAAAGACTGGCGCGAGAAAGACCGCCAGCTGAAGAATTTTGGGTACGATGCATTTTAGGGCCTCATCTCAATTTTCCCCCAAGGGGAAGGAGTAAAAAAAGTATTTTTAGCTCCGACTTTTAAGTCGGGGGTTGTAGATAACCAAGGGCAAATGGGCTTTAGCCCTTAATAAACTGAAAGAAAAATGAGCAGCAGAATAGTAGCAATAGTTGGTAGACCAAACGTTGGGAAATCGACACTGTTTAACCGGTTAATTGAACAACGGAAAGCCATTGTTGATGAAACAGCAGGCGTTACCCGTGACCGTAATTATGGAAAAGGCGAGTGGAATGGTGTAGAGTTTTCGGTTATCGACACCGGAGGTTACGTAGTGAATTCTGATGATGTTTTTGAAGCTGAAATCAACAAGCAGGTTCACCTTGCTATCGACGAGGCCGATGTAATCCTTTTTTTAGTCGATGTTGAAGCAGGAACAACCGACCTCGACGATGCCATTGCTGCCATTCTTCGTAAAAGCAAAAAGGAAGTTGTTTTGGCTGTAAATAAAGTTGACAACAACAACCGGATTTTAGATGCACAGGAATTTTATGGACTTGGTTTGGGCGAAATTTACTGCATTTCGTCAATGACCGGAAGCGGGACAGGTGAGATGCTTGATCAGCTGGTCGAAAGTTTCCCCAAAAAGGAAGACGACGACGAGGATCATGAGTTGCCTTACCTTTCTGTTGTGGGGCGGCCAAATGTTGGCAAATCATCATTTATTAATGCGCTTATCGGAGAAGACAGGAACATTGTAACCGACGTGGCTGGAACTACCCGCGATTCAATACACACCCACTACAATAAGTTTGGCCACGATTTTATGATCGTAGATACTGCAGGCCTCCGCAAAAAAGCAAAGGTGAACGAAGACCTCGAATTTTATTCGGTGTTACGTTCGGTACGAACCATTGAAAACTCGGATGTATGTTTGTTGCTGATTGATGCAACCCGCGGAGTTGAAGCACAGGATGTAAATATTTTTAACCTGATTGTGCGAAATAAAAAAGGTGTGGTTGTTTTGGTAAACAAGTGGGATTTGATTGATAAGGATACTCATACAACCAAAAAAATTTCAGAGCAGATTCGCGAACGGTTAGCACCGTTTACCGATGTTCCTATTATTTTTATTTCTGCATTAACCAAACAACGTGTACATAAAGCACTGGAAACAGCTATCGAAGTTCACGAAAACCGCAAACAGCGTATAAAAACATCAGAGTTAAACGAAGTGCTTTTGGAAGCTGTTGAGAATTACGGGCCGCCATCGATTAAAGGCAAATACATTAAAATTAAATACTGCACCCAATTGCCATCACGAACACCGGCATTTGCACTTTTTGCCAACTTACCACAATACATTAAAGAGCCGTACAGAAGGTATATTGAAAATCAGATTCGCGATAATTTTAAATTTACAGGTGTGCCTATCCAGGTTTATTTCAGGCAGAAATAGTTGGTTTCGGGATTATATGGTTAAGGCAAAATAAAGAACCCCGGCTAATTTATTTGTCAGCCGGGGTAAAATCAACTAAACCTAGTTTATTGGCTATGCTTCCGCAGGAACCAAATCTTTATTCTTTTTAGTAGGAGGTGTGAAAATTCCAATAACACCTTTTAATCCTACGCTCATTGCAATATTGAAGAAGAATGCCAGGAACGAAAGCAACAACAATAATCCGCAAAGTGCTGCCAGAATCATGTAAAGGTTAAACTCGCCATCAAAATATAAAGTCCGGCGTAACATCCCTTTTAATCCGGCCATTCCCATAAAAGCACCCATTCCAATTCCGCCAATAATATGAGTCCAGAAATGGAAATTGGTTAATTTGTTGCTATACAATTTTGCTCCGTTGGTAAGAATCGGGAACAAAAAGTAGATGGCAGAATAAAGTGTCATCGACAATCCAACAAGAATTGCAACATGAACGTGAGGCCCGATAATCCATTGAGTGTTATGCAATACACGGTTTAAACCCATATCGGCTTGCATAATTCCGGCAGGTACAGCAAGAGCAAAACCTAACAATCCACCCAGTAAAAATTTCAGTGGAGGTGTCATTTTAAGTGGTCGTGCACTCCAAAGTGTAACTAAAACAATAAAGAATGCTAAACCTTGGGTAATCAGTTCTAAAGCGGTTACCATCTCTCCCGATACAATTTTTAAAATTACTGGCTGTGATTGGTCGGCAAGCAAGTGGTGCGACCAAACTGTCCACGAGACGATTAACTCTACCAGAAGCGCGGCTCGAGCAATATTTTGCATAAACAGTTTTTTCCCGGTGATTAATGTGGCAAGCAAATACCAGGTACCTGCAACAAATATCAGAACCAGCCCATCGGCAATTAAATCGAGTCCCCACCAAAACCAGTTTTTATAAAGCAAAGCATCAACAGCAGAGTGTTCCAGACTGTGTCCCAAAATTGCAGCAACCATATAAACCAAAATTAATACTCCGGTAAAAAGTATGATTCCGGCATTTAAAGCCACATCAACTGTTCCTCGAGCAATTGCTGCAACTGGTAATGAAACAAGGTGTTTTTTCTCCTTTTTTGCGAAGATATTGTAAAAACCGTCAATTCCGAGAGCAGATTTTATAAGTTTTCCGGCAGGTTGTTTATCCCAACCTTCGGGAGTGTACATTATTGTTTTAAAAATATTGATTACAAAAAATACTGTTCCAACCATTACAAGTGCAATACCTGTAATAAATACTGCTCCGCCAACTGCGCTGAATTGGCTAAAGTCGGCAGGTAACGGCCAATACAGTGTATAAAGTGGCGCATAATGTGAGATAAATCCGGCTGCCCAGAAAGTAAATGTTCCGATGGCAATTAATAGGAAAGTCCAATTAGCAAGTTTAACACTCCAAATAGGTTTTTTCATTAAAAATGGTACCAGAAACAGAAATGCCCCAAACACTATTAAATAGGTAGAACCGAAGATTCCAACAAGTGGGTGAGCAGTTAAAATTGCAAAGTACTGGTCGGTGCCAATGGCTTCAATTACCTGTACCTGATAGATTCGCATTATCATTCCTTCGATAACAACAAATCCGTAGTAAATCAATCCCACTACAACAAAACGGAGAGTGATTTTTTGCATTTGTGTGAGGCTGTCTGATTTAAATAATTTTTGTTCGCCTGAAATTAATGTTTGTATAAAACTCATGATTTTTTCTTTTTTAGGTTTGCAAATAAATTATAATTTTTCAACAACTTCAACAGCATCTTTCTCAATCATCGCTATTCCTTTCGGACCTGAGTACTCGGTTGACCGAATGGTGTAAATCCCCGGTTTCTCGAATTTCCAAATGATGTCGTTTCGGTGGCCTGGAACCACTTGCATTTGCATTACCATTGAGTTGTCTTTTCTGAACAACCCAAATCCATAAGTCAGATCTTTTGATTCAACACTGAATTTCACAATTTCGCCCACTTCCATCTTCAGCGTTTCAGATGGCAGAGTAAACTCGTGATTTTCAACTGTAATTTCAAAAGTGCGGTCAGGAACAATGTTTTTCATGTTCACATCAAGTGAGGTCCAGGGAATTGTGTTCAAGGTAACAATGTGAAGGGAAACTCCCAGCACAGTCAGAAAGATTACAAAAGCGTAAAACACACCCGGTTTTACTTTAGTGCTTTTTCCTTTTGACGTAACTTTTATTCCAAACCACAGCATCAATAAAATGATAACCGATGTGTAAAAAGTGTACGCAAGTGTTTGTCCAGCAAGAACAACCGACGAATCAACCATAATTTTACTTTTAAGTTAGTTAATAATTTATATGCCACCTTGCAGTGGTATTTAATTCCAAAAAAAATCAGTTCAAGCCAACACTTTTTTTATGAATGTCGGCCAAGCTTGTATTTGTTAAAGTTTTAATCGTCTTTTGTTTTGTTTCTTCCCACAAGTAGTGCATAGGGCACGAGTAATTAAATGCACACGATTCGTAGCCTAAAATGCATCCATTTATCGAGTCCAGCCCGTCAATGGCATCAACAATGTCGAGTAGTGTTATTTCAGAGATGTCGCGGGCGAATGAAAATCCTCCCTGTCGTCCCTGAATACTTTTTATAAAGCCGTGTTTTGATAAATCGGTAAGCAGTCTTCGTAAGTATCTTTCAGGAATATCTATCTCTTTATGTAGTTGTTGAGCCGAGTACAAAGCTTTTTCATCTTTTGCCATGTGGCCTAAAATTCGGAAGGCATATTTTGATGTTTTGCTTAAATTCATTAAATGCTACCTGTTTGTAGTATTTAGCAAAGGAAATAAAAAAAATGATTTTTGGAAACTGTTTTTTTATGTTTTTGAGAATAGAAGAAGCAGAATTGAGTTAAATTTGAAAAAGATTCGCTTACTGTATCAGGTTAATTAAAATAAAATGTCAGAATTTACCAGTCATAAACAGGTGAGGATAAAAATACTCAAAACACTTTTTGGGGCTATTTTGAAAAATGAAAAAGTGAAGGAACTTTATGAAAAGAACCTCGAAATTATAAATCTGTGCATACCTTCCGATGTTATTAACCTGGTCGACGAGCTGGTAATACTTGAAATACCCATGCCGGAACTAAAGAACGGCATCAACAAATTACTTAACCTTCTCTATCGAAACATTTTGGAATATCCTTACATGCCACCGGTAAAAAACAGCTACCTGTGGGTTTTACAGGAAAACAACCGGATAATGTTACAGAAACTGAATGAATTAAAGCCTTTTATCAAAAGAATTAACCAAAATATTGAAACTTATGAGGCAAAACAAAAAGCAACTGATAGAATTACAGAGTTAGAAAAATTTACAAAATATTACTTAATAAAAGAAAATGTTTTATTTCCGGTAATTGAAAAATATTTGCCCGAATTCAGGTGTACTTCAGTAATGTGGTCGTTTCATGATGATATTAAGCTCAATCTGAAAAAAGCAATAGAACAACTGAGTGGCAATACCTTCAATTTAAAAGAATTTAACCGCTCCACTGGTGATTTGTATTTTAATATGAATGCAATTAAATTTCGCGAAGAACGTATTTTGTATCCTGCCATTGCAGATATTATCCCAAAAAAAGAATTAGATGCTCTTTTGCCTGAGAGCCTTGAAATAGGGTTTCCGTTTTATCAGCCAGAAATAAAATTTAGAGAAAATAAATTAAATAAAGGAGATGAGGGAACTGTAGATTTGGAAACCGGCAATTTATCTGTTGAGCAAATTAAATTACTATTTAATCATTTACCGGTAGATATTACTTATGTTAACGAATTCGATAAAGTTCAATATTTTTCAACTCCGAAAAAAAGGATTTTCCCAAGAACAAAATCGATAATCGGCCGCGACGTTCATAATTGCCACCCAAAGGAAAGTGTGCATGTTGTTGAAAAAATAGTTCAGGCTTTCAGAGAGGGAAAAAAAGATGTTGCCAGTTTCTGGATTGATATAAAAGGTGAGAAACTGCTGATTCAGTATTTTGCTGTTCGCGACGAGGCAGGTAATTATAAAGGAGTTGTGGAGGTTTCGCAGGAAATTACAGGAATTCAAAATTTAAAAAGAGAAAACCGGTTGCTCGATTGGGATGATTAATCAAATTGAAGTAAGTCTGCATCTGCCTCAACATAATTTATAATATAATAATGTGAGCTTCTACTTAAGTATAAACTCTAAAACAGTTAATTATTTTTAGCCCTGTCCTCCAGAACGGAGCTAATAGATTCCTTCTGAAGGCTACATTTTTACATCTCACCCAAATTAATATGTTTAATCGGGGCATTTATAATCACCTTCATTCTGTATTTATTTACAAATCTATATAAATAGATGTATGTGTCTGATTTCTATTCCTTTAGAATAGTTCTTGATAGTTCCTTTATTATGTTACTTTGTAACATCTGTTACAAAAAATCGTTAGTAATAGGTATACTTTTTATGACAATTATTCAACTACTAAAACCTTTTTTGAACCTATGGCTGAAAAAAATAGCAATCGCTACAAAAAGTCACGCAGGAGTTTTTTACGTAATCTTGGAGCAGCCGGTGCATTGGCATCTGGTTCTTCTTTTTTACTTTCCGGATGTGCAGAAAATGGCAATGAAGCAAAAGCTGGTGAAAAAGTTAAAATGCTTGACCAAAATAACCAGTTGGTAGAAGTGGACGTTTCTGATGTTTCGCCGGCTAAAATGCAACCTAATAAAGATTATCTGGAAAACAAAGGACGAACCGGGGTGCCGGGACGCAAATTTGCAATGGTTGTTGATTTGGCAAAATGCAAGAATGCCCGGCAATGTATGCGTGCATGTCAGGGAGCTCACCAGTTGCGGCCCGAGCAACATCATATTAATGTGTTGGAAATGGAGGATGAAAAAAGTGGCTCTGCATACTATTTGCCCAAACCATGCCAGCACTGCGATAATCCAAATTGTGTAACAGTTTGCCCGGTTGACGCCACGTTTAAACGTTCTGACGGAATTGTTCTAATTGATAATGAACGTTGCATTGGCTGTAGGTTTTGTATCGCAGCTTGTCCGTATTCGGCACGTACTTTTAACTGGACCGACCCAAAAGATGCTGAAAAATACAAAGATGTACCATACGATATGGAACTGAATGTACCACAGAAAAAAGGAACGGTTACAAAATGTGCATTTAGTGCCGACCGCGTTCGCGAAGGAAAACTGCCATACTGTGTATCGGCATGTCCAAACGGGGTTTACTATTTTGGCGACGAAAATGAAGATTTGGTAACCAATGGAACTACCAGGGAAACGGTGAGGTTGAGCACTCTTTTAAAACAAAATGCTGCATACACTTTAATGCCTGAATTGGGAACAAAACCAAGAGTTTATTATTTACCACCCAGAACAAGCTAACCAAATAAATAAAACCAAAAACTATGGAAGGAATCCATGAAGAAAAAATGGCTGTTCAGTCCGCAGAGCGGATTGAACAAGACCTTTTAAAAAATGTAAACTGGAGTTCGCGATTTAAGATTTGGATGGCATTTTTAACACTTTTGTTGATAATATGCCTCTATTTTTATTACCTGCAATTGAAAAACGGATTGGCAGTAACGGGAATGCACGATATTGTTTCATGGGGAATTTACATCTCCAACTTTGTGTTTTTTATAGCTGCCAGCTTAATTGGGATGCTAATAAGTTCGGTAGTAGGAATGGTTGGTTATAAATGGATAAAACCAATAAACCGGATTGCCGAAATTATTGCCGTGGCTTTTGCACTTGTTGCAGGGCTGGTAATTATTACTGATATGGGGCGGCCCGACAGGCTACACCATCTGGCACTTTACGGGAGAATACAATCGCCAATAATCTGGGATATTACCGTTGTAATTACTTACGTGGCACTGAGTTTATTGTTGTTGTATATTCCATTAATCCCTGATATTGCACTTTGTAAAAAGAATCTTACAGGGTTGCCAAAATTTCAGCAAAAAATGTATAAGGTTTTATCGTTGGGATGGGCAAATTCTCCCGGGCAATTTAAACTGATAAAAAGGTATTACCGGATACTTTTAGTTGTAATTATTCCAGTAGCGCTGGCAATTCATACTGTTACGTCGTGGCTTTTTGCTATGACACTACGCACTGGCTGGGACTCACCAATTTTTGGGCCCTATTTTGTATCGGGAGCCTTTGTTGCAGGTTGTGCCGCTGTAATTATTGCAATGTATTTTATTCAGAAAAACTATAAACTGCACGATTATATTACTGATAACCATTTCGATAAAATGGGGAAATTGCTTGTGTTGGTTTCGTTGGTTTATGTCTATTTTAATATCAATGAAATTATCGTTCCAGGTTATAAATTTAAACCTTCGGAAGTTGAACACATCGGTAATTTGTTGTATGGCCACGATTCAGTTCTTTTTTGGCTTATACAGGCAGGCGGATTGATAATACCGTTTATGTTGCTGATGATTCCGCGAATGCGCAAACCGCTTCCGGCAATGCTAATCTCTTTAGTAATTTTGGTTGCAGCCTGGTTTAAACGGTATCTAATTGTTGTCCCAACCCAGTTAACTCCGTACTATCCGGTTCAGAACATGCCTGAAGGCTATCACCGTTACATGCCCACAATCCCGGAGATTGCTATTACCGTTGGTTCGTTGGTACTGGTATTAATGATTATATCTGTTCTTTCAAAGATTTTTCCAATCGTACCAATTTGGGAGATGAAAGAAGAATTACTTGAAGAAAAAAATCCTAAACCTTAAGAATATGAGAAATTTGATACTGACAATAATAGTTTGTGCAATTCCGGTTATTCTGATGGCTCAGAATGAATGGATTATCCCGGAAGCTGATTTGCAAAAAATAAGCCCTTATATTTTTGAGGATGATGTTGTAAACAGTGGTGAAATAATTTATGAAAACTCATGTATTTCGTGTCATGGAACTCCTACCAAAAATAATCCTATGGTTTTTGTTCCGTCGCCCGGCGATCCTGCATCTGAGAAATTCCAGAATCAAACAGATGGTTCTATCTATTATAAAATTAGTAATGGAAGAGGCGGAATGCCTGCCTTTGCAGAAACATTTGCTGAAGAAGAGATTTGGGGATTGATTGGTTATTTCAGAAGTTTTAATGAAAACTACGAGCAACCGGAATTTGATTATGGTGATGAGGTTTTAGCCGAACTTGCACTCGGTTTAAGTTACGATGAAAATGTGGATAAACTGGTTGTAAAAGTTACCAGCAATGGTGAACATAAAGAGGGTATTGAAGTTTCGTCGTGGGTAGTTGGATTATTTGGAAAATTTCCGTTAGGGGTAGAATCTACCAATAATTCGGGGATTGCCTATTTCAGTGTTGACCCAACTCTTCCGGGAGATGAAGAGGGAAATATTACCGTGCAGGTTCGCGCCCAACAAGGGTATTCCATCGAAAAGATAAATCAGAAAATGAAACTGGTAAATCCAACAGAAAAAACCAGCCTGATTGAAGGCCGGCATTTATGGAGTCCCGCACTAAAAGCTCCGTGGTGGTTGATTATAGTTTATAATCTTGTTGTAGTTGGCATTTGGAGCATAATTATCTACATCGTGATAGGCCTTTTTAGGTTGAAAAAAGTGAGTTAGGTTTTGAATAGAAAATAAAATAAAATTATGAGTGTATCAAGGCGTAATTTTTTAAAATATTCGGCAGCCACGGCAGCAGCCACAGCAGTTGGTGTAAATATTCCGGAATCGGTTAAAGCGGCTGCAAAAATGGCCGAAGCCGATTGGAAATGGGATAAGGCAGTTTGTCGGTTTTGTGGTACCGGTTGCGGAATTATGGTAGCCACCCGCAACGATAAAATTGTTGCTGTAAAAGGCGACCCACTGGCACCGGTTAACAGAGGTTTAAATTGTATCAAAGGTTATTTTAATGCCAAAATAATGTATGGCGCCGACCGTTTGAAAAAGCCACTTCTTCGGGTCGATGAAAAGGGAAATTTCAGCAAAAAAGGGAAATTTAAACCCGTTTCGTGGAAAAGGGCGTTTGACGAAATGGAAACCCAAATCAGGAAAACATTAAAAGAATTAGGACCTACCGGATTGGGAGTTTTTAGCTCGGGCCAATACACCATTATGGAAGGTTATGCCATGGTGAAACTGATGAAAGGCGGCTTCCGTTCAAATAATATCGACCCAAATGCAAGGCATTGTATGGCATCGGCAGTTGCAGGTTTTATGCAAACTTTTGGAATTGATGAGCCGGCAGGTAATTACGACGATATAGAATTAACCGATACTGTAATTTGCTGGGGAGCCAATATGTCCGAAATGCACCCGATTTTATGGTCGAGGGCAACCGATAATAAAATTTCAAATCCCGACAGGGTAAAAGTTGTTAATCTTTCAACCTATACAAACCGCACGTCTGATTTAGCTGACCTGGAAATAATATTTAAACCCAATACCGACCTGGCTATCTGGAATTACATTGCTCACGAAATTGTGTTTAATAATCCGGAAGCAATTGACCGTGATTTTGTTGAAAAATACACACAATACGCAACTGGTTTTACCGACATTGGTTATGGGATGCGTAATAAACCCAACCATAAAAACTTTTCAGAAAAAGAGAAAGAAACGGTTGTAGTTGAAGTATCGAAAAAGGTATCGAAAGCAGAAGGAAAAACGTTGGAATACCTTGGATACAAAGAAGGCGATACGCTTGAAATGAAACATGCTGCAGCTGCCGGTGCGCACTGGGCAATTACTTTGGAAGATTTTAAAAAAGGAATAGAACCATATGATCTCGATTTTGTTGCTGAAGTTTCGAAAGGCGACGACAGTGAGTCCATCGATGTTTACAAAGAAAAACTAAAACAACTGGCTGCGCTTTATATCGAAAAAGGCAGGAAAGTGGTTTCATTCTGGACTATGGGGATGAACCAGCACACGCGCGGAACATGGGTAAACGAACAATCGTACATGGTACACTTTTTATTGGGTAAACATGCACAGCCGGGCAACGGTGCTTTTAGTTTAACAGGACAACCCTCGGCTTGTGGAACTGCCCGCGAAGTGGGAACATTTGCCCACCGCTTGCCAGCCGATATGGTGGTGGCAAATCCTGCTCACCGGAAAATGACCGAAGATATTTGGAAGTTGCCTCCGGGTACTTTAAATCCAAAAGTAGGTTCGCATGTAATGAAATTACACCGCGATATTGAAGACGGAAAAATAAAATTTGCGTGGATTAACGTTTGTAATCCATATCAAAATTCTGCCAACGCAAATCATTGGTTAAAAGCTGCGCGTGAGCTCGATAATTTTATTGTTTGCAGCGAAGGATATCCGGGAATTTCGGCAAAAGTTTCTGATTTGATTTTGCCGTCAGCAATGATATATGAAAAGTGGGGGGCTTACGGTAATGCAGAACGCCGAACCCAACACTGGAAACAGCAAGTTACTCCTGTTGGTGAAGCTATGCCGGATATCTGGCAATATGTGGAGCTTTCAAAACGGTTTAAACTGCGCGATGTATGGGGTGCACAAAATATTCCTGGAATGGAAGGTGGACTGCCCGATGTTTTACCGGAAGTCGATAAGCTGAATTATAATCCAAATGATACTTTATATGATGTATTGTTTGCTTCAGACTATGCAAAATCGTTTCAGTGGGACGATACTGATTTAGATGAAAGTGAACTGAATACCGAAGCAAAAGGCGACAAACGAAATGTGAAAGGTGAGGACGGTCAGCCCTGGAAAGGATACGATTTTTTCATTCAGAAATATTTATGGGAAGAATACCGTATTTTTGGAGTTGGCCACGGACACGATTTAGCAGAATTTGAAGCTTACCACAAAGCTCGCGGATTACGCTGGCCCATTGTGGATGGGAAAGAGACACTATGGCGTTTTAACTCGAAATACGACCCTTACGCGAAAAAAGCTAACATGGGTGATTTTGCGTTTTATGGCAATGCCGGAAAAGCAATGCCGGCCGGTACGTTAAAAGGGCCCGATGCTACAAAGGGAAAGAAAGACATCAATAATAAAGCAAAAATATTCTTCAGGCCGTACATGGACCCACCGGAGATGCCAAACAAAGAGTATCCGCTTTGGCTGTGTACCGGAAGGGTGCTGGAGCACTGGCACAGTGGCACAATGACCATGCGTGTGCCGGAACTGTACAGGGCGGTACCAGAGGCACTTTGTTATATGCACCCGGAAGATGCAACTAAGTTTGGTATGATAGAAGGCGAGTTAATTTGGATTGAATCGAGGCGCGGAAAAGTGAAAGCACATATTGAAACACGAGGCAGGAACAGGACACCACAGGGATTGATTTACGTTCCATGGTTCGACGAAAAGGTGTTCATAAACAAACTTTGCCTGGATGCCACTTGCCCGATTTCAAAACAAACCGATTTTAAAAAATGTGCGGTTAAGATTTATAAAGCATCCTAGTTTTTAATGAGTAAGAACGAAAAAATATCACGAAGGAAAGCATTTGAAAATCTAACGCAAGGCTTGGCAGCGGTAAGTATTGGAGGCTTGGCCTGGGGATCTGCATTAAAAGTCTCTGGCAAATCCAATTTGGTATTACGCCCGCCCGGTGCCCTGCCCGAAAAGGAGTTTAGCAAAGCTTGTTTGAAATGCGGGCAATGTGTTGAAGCTTGTCCGTACGACACGTTAAAACTAAGCACTGCAACCGATGGAATATCCAATGGTACACCCTATTTTGAAGCCAGGGATATACCGTGTTATATGTGCACCGATTTTCCGTGTATTGCAGAGTGCCCGTCTAAAGCTTTAACCGAAGAAGCGATTTCAGTGGACGATGCCCCGTCGATTAATAACTCAAAAATGGGCCTGGCAGTAATTCACAAAGAGTCGTGTATTGCATATTGGGGAATTCAGTGCGATGCGTGTTACCGTGCATGCCCGTTAATGGGAGAAGCCATTACGCTGGAGCTTGAAAAAAACGAGCAGACCCGAAAACACGCCAACCTGAAGCCAATAGTAAACAGTGATGTTTGTACCGGTTGCGGATTATGCGAGCATGTTTGTGTGGTAGAAAAAGCAGCCATAAAAGTTATACCGCGCAATATTGCAACAGGTGAAGTTGGCGACCACTATATTAAAGGCTGGGAAGCGGATGATGAGAAACGATTGCAAAAACCGGTAGAGAAATTAAAAGAAAAGGATGATGTAAACTCAGCTTTAGATTACTTAAACAGCGATGATGATTTAATTGAAAATTAATGAAGGTTTTATATAAATACCGTTACTTAATCCTGAGAAGGTTAGTGCAATTTTCGGTGTTGTTCCTGTTTGCCGGAAGTAATTATTTTGGCTGGTTAGTGTTAAAAGGAAACCTGAGCTCAGCAGTAGTTTTGGGCGAAGTAAAACTGAGCGACCCGTTTGCAGTGGTTCAGATTTTAGCAACTGGTTTTTGGGTAGGTACCGATGTGCTTATTAGTGCATTAATTGTTTTGGCATTCTACACAATAGTTAGTGGCAGAATGTTTTGCAGCTGGGTTTGCCCTATGAATCCTGTAACAGATTTTGTGCGTTGGGTTCGAAATAAAATTAATTACAATAAAAACACTATATCCATAAATAAAAATATCAGGTACTGGATATTGGCACTGAGTCTAATTCTTTCTGCTATTACCGGAATTGCAGCTTTTGAGGCAGTTAGCCCGATTGGTTTCTTGCACCGCGAAATAATTTTTGGTATTGGAGTAGGTTGGGCCGTGGTTTTGATGGTTGTTTTTTTCGATTTTGGAATAGTAAAAAACGGGTGGTGCGGACATCTGTGCCCACTGGGTGCTTTTTATAGCTTGGTGGGAAAAGTTGGAGTAATTAAGGTAAAGCATATAAAAGACAAATGTACCAATTGTAACGAATGCTTTAAGGTTTGCCCTGAAGTTCAGGTGCTGGAAATAGTTGGAAAAGAGAACGGATTTATAAGATCGGGAGAGTGTACAAATTGTGCAAGATGTATTGAAGTTTGCGAAGATGATGCATTAAAATATTCAATTAGGATTTTAAAATGATATTTAAAAATACGATTATGTATAAAAAGATAATTTATTTACTGGCAATTATTGTTGCCGTTTCGTGTTCCGAAAGTAAAAAGCAGGATAAAATTTTAATAGATGAGGATAAACTCGGATTTATTGATGCAGATGTTGCATCGGAAGAGACAAACCTGAAAAGTAAGGCGGAGTATGAAATTGCAATTCCGGGAGAAAGTGAGGTAATTGAACGTTCATTTGAAAATGCGCCACCACTAATTCCACATACAACAGTAAATTTCTTCCCGATTACGATTAAAAATAACATCTGTTTTTCGTGCCATCTTCCCGAAAAGGCAGAAGAGGTTGGTGCCATTGAATTGCCCGAAACTCATTTCACCGATTTGCGCCCCGAGTTGGAAAAGAAAGGCGGAATTTATTACACCACTTTCGAAGGGGAAGTAGCCATTTCGAAAACAAATAATTTCGATAACGCATATTTCAACTGCTCGCAGTGCCATGTTCCACAAGCCGAAGTTTCGGCAGATATTGAAAACCTGTTTACAGCTGAATTTCGAAATGCATTAAACCGAGAGCGTTCTGGGCTAAAAGACCAATTAACTGAAGGAATTTCAAAATAATCTCAAATAATGAATATTTCAAGTTTAGTAATAACAACTCTCCCCGAAAATACAGATTCAGTAATTGAAATTTTACAAACTGGGAAACTCTGTGAATACCATGCCCACAAAGCTGGTAAAATAGTAGTAACCATTGAAGGCGAATCGGTAAGCGATGAGATAAAAATTGTAAATCAAATAAGTGCACTCAATTATGTGATAAGTGCCGAAATGATATATTCTTATTGTGAAGACGAACTCAACGAAGAACGTATAACCCTGGAAGTGGCAGGCAAAATACCAGACTGGCTGAATGATGAAAACGCCAAAGCCGAGGATATAAAATACAATGGACGGATAAATTTATAAAAACCTATTTATCCCGAACTCAGGTTATTTAATAAATGCTGGTGTAACCGAAAGCATAACATAAGCCCAGTGTTGCCCAGCTGAACTGTCACCACCTTTTAGAATTTCCATAGAATCGCCAGCAAACATCATAGACCAACCTGCAGATATATTAGCCATTGGTTTAACAGCCCATGAAACAGACAAATCCAACTCAGTTCCCAAATATTTATCAGTATCAGCAGCAATTTCTGCAGCAGCCCCGAAATAATGCAAATCAGCTTTTACTCCAAATTTGTTTTTTGTGTATTTATATTTCAGGTAAATATCATTTAATCCAACATTGCCAATATGGTTACCCACATAAAAGTAGTCCATAAATCCATTGAATTTGTGGTTAGTTCCATAAAATGGTGTAAACGATTTCATTTTTTCCGATTCGTTGTACGCCGTTCCTGAAATGTGTTCCAACCCAAGAGTAAGTCCTTGTTTAACAGATGCTTCAATTAAAAAATTAATTGCACTGATATCTTTCCCTGAAATGTGTTCGCCGGTTTGGAAATAAATATTTGAAGCCAGGGTTACGGGCTTTAAAGATGCTGAAAAACGTCCTCCAATAGTCTGGCTGAATTTGGTTACCTGTTCATCACCTTCTATTTTTGGAATACCATTATTTAAAAACAGTAAACTCAAAGAACTTGTTTCCCATTTATTATTGAACCACACATATTGCAGGTCTTTATATGCATCAGGGCCATCGTAAATATTATTAGTCAAATTGCCATTTTCATGATGTGCAATCCCAAAATGGAGTTTTACATTGCCTTCGTATTTGAAAATCGCAACATCGTGCGAGCGGGCCTGGTGTGCCCAGCCTACGCTACCAAAAATACGGTGGTCGTCATAAATTAATTCCTGGCGTCCGGCTTTTAACGAAAACTCAGGGGTGAAGAGTACCTCAGCCCATGCCTCATGTATGGAAGTAGCGTAATCTTCATTGGTAACCAACTGCTTTTGGCTTCCCCATCTTCTCACGTCTTGTAAAACCAATTTAGTTTTTATGTTTTCAGTATTAAATATAAAATTTAACCTCGAGCGCTGTGCTGTTATTGTTGAAGCATCCTGATCTTCAACAGCCAAAGTTTTATATCCGTGACTTACTTCGGTTCTTGGCCTGAATTCTCCTGTAAGAGAGAATTGTGCGTTTGCAAACTGCGAAATAAGAATTCCGGCTAAAACTAAACTGATGGATTTAAATATTTTCATAAGGTTATTCTTTATTCCTTGCTACAATATCGTATGTTTTTTCTCTCTCTTCGGCCTCTTTTAGCCATTCAGGTAAAACATTTTTTAAGAACTCCTCTTTATCTGCTTTCATTTTATCAGCATCTAATCCAATAAATTTCTGTGCTTTTGCTTTGGTTGAAATATCAGGATATGGTACTTCTTTATTAAAGCCTAATTCAGCCAACAGGCGTGCAAGTTCAATTCTTGTATCCTGAACTTTGGTAATTCCGGTTGTGATAACTCTGCCTGTTTCAACCGGGGAATGGAATGATCCGCCATGGCTGGCTGCTGCATAATCCCAGCGCCATTGTGCATGTCTTATTCCCATTAAAATATTTTTCATTTGACTTTCTGAAGCACCTAAATCCCATGCCTTTTTTGCTTCAACATGAGCATGTACCAACAGTTCTTCTAATTTATCGCGGTTTTCAATAATTTTATCCTGCCGATCGTAAACATTGGCCATTAATGTTGCTGTCTCCTCGCGGTGGCATACCTGGCAAGAGTTTGCAACATTATTTAATGGCGATTGCATTTTATGGTCGGTAAATTTTTGTCCGCCCTCGCTTTTATAAGGCATGTGGCAGTCGGCACACGAAACTCCGCGTTGAGCATGAATTCCTGTTAAATACATTTCGTACCCGGGATGCTGTGTTTTTAACATTGGCGCTTTACTAATGGCATGTGTCCAGTCTTTAAACTCTCTGCTATCGTAATACTCTTCCATTCCTTCTGCTGTTAAACCATTGTCCCATGGAAAAGTTAAATAGGCAGCACCTTCAGCAACGGTTTTATCGAAGTAATATTCCACATGGCACTGTGCACAAACCAGGCTTCGCATCTCCTGGTGGCTTGCTTTTTTTATATCCTTACCCATTCTTTCGAATGCTTCAACCAACGCCGGACGGGTAATTGTCAGGTTCATAGTTTTGGCATCGTGGCAATCGGCACAACCAATTGGATTTACAATTTCTGCACCTAATCCGGCCCATTTGCCTGTGTAAAACTGTGCAGTTCCTATCTCATTCATTAAACGAGGCACATCGGGGCTTTTACAGGTCATACATGTTGCCGGCATAGGACCATCTTTTTTCGATGTTGGAGCACCTGTTCTCAGAGTATTCTGAACATCGGTAACAGCATAATAGTGGCCGCGCCCCTGGTTATAATCTTTTGCAAATCCGTAACCCGCCCAAAGAACAACAAGCCTTGGGTCAACTTCAAGCATGTCAATCATTGTATTTCCGTTGTATTTACTTCTAAAAGAGGTATCAGCGGTACCATAATAGGACTGAAATTCCCGTGGATAGTTTTCGCCCCAAACTTCATTTCTTGGATCTAAATCATTAATTTCTGTTTTAGGAACATTAACATATGCGGCTTCTGCTCGTCTTTCAACAATTGATGACGCCAATAACCCGAGTAGGAATACCACGACTATGGTTGCTAAAAATAATATCCACGCCAACCATGGCCATTTTTCTGTTATTTTTAAGTTTGAACTCATCTGTTAGTTGTATTAGTTGTTAATTGATTATTTATTTATCCAAATTGATACCGGGCTTTCCGGAAGAGGAACTCTCGCATTGGGAACACTCGACAAACTGTTTACCCGCCCATGTGGAACTTCACGATGACATTCCCAGCATTTTCTGTCCTCCCGATGTGCCTGATGACCCTCAACAGAAACAGCGAGTTTTGGATCGTTTAATAGTGTGGAATGACAGCGAACACAGTTGTGGTGCACAACCCTTGCACCCTCTTCATGAATGAAAATTACCTGTGGTTCCTTTCGAAGTGTAAACATGGTTGCATGCCGTATACCATCTTTCGCTTTGAAATAGTACTTGTTAAAAACATTGTTGTGTGGGACATGACAATCGTTACAGTGAGCCACTTCGCGGTGCGAACTGTGGTTCCATGTTGCATACTGAGGAGCCATAATATGGCAATTGGTACAAGTTTCAGGATTGTCAGAGAGATAAGAATGAGCCTTGGAAACAAATAAAATGAAAAGACATATTCCAAATAAAATACTGGAAATGATTAAAACTGGAAACCTCCATTTAGGTGGAGGAAGTAGTTTTTTAAGCATGGTTAAAATCGGTTTTGTATCAAATATTGTCTTATTTATACTAAAAAGTTGTAACAGATGTTACATTTTTATTTGATTTCTATTACAGAGTTTGTTATTTAAATTCAAAACAAATAAGGGCTATTTGTTTGTCATTTAGGAGGATTAATAATTCTTTCGCTTTCTATTTTATCACTACTTTCATTTCGTATTCTTCAAATTAAATTTTACCGCCACTTTCGTTACCTCCAGGTTTTTTCCCGTTTGATTGTATGACGAAGATATTTGGAAAAGGTTGGAATTGATTGAAAATATTTATCAATTTTGTAGAAAAGTACAAATATAAATTACTCACCATGTTTATCGTTCACGTTTTTGTTCATGTAAAAGAAGACAAGGTTGAGGCGTTTAAAGCAGCAACCATTGAAAATGCTCAAAATAGTATTAACGAACCGGGTGTAGCCCGTTTCGATTTTGTACAACAACAGGATGATCCTACCCGTTTTGTGCTGGTTGAAGTTTACCGGACTGCCGACGATCCGGCAAAACACAAGGAAACCGCGCATTACCAGAAGTGGCGCGACACTGTTGCCGACATGATGGCCGAACCACGTACATCAATTAAGTATTTCAATGTTCACCCAAATGAAGAAGGATGGGATTAGAATTTCAATTTGCTACTGCTTCTCAAATTATTTTTGGAAATAATTCAATTGCAAAAGTTCCCGGTTTAGTTTCCGGAATGGGTAAAAAAGTTTTTCTTGTTACCGGGAAAAATTCTGAAAGGGCTTTGACGTTAACCAAGCAGTTTTCTCAAGAAACAGAAGTTTCAATTATTCAGGTTGAATCGGAACCAACAATTGAGGTAGTCGATGCAGGAGTGGAACTTGCCCGTAAAAATGGCTGCAACGTAGTCGTTGGTTTTGGTGGTGGAAGCGTAATTGACAGCGCAAAAGCAATTGCTGCTCTGGTTCCCAACAAAGGCGAACTGATGGATTATCTTGAGGTAATTGGCTTTGGGAAACCACTGGTTGAATCTCCATTACCGTGTATTGCTATACCAACAACAGCCGGAACCGGCGCTGAAGTGACTAAAAACTCGGTAATAAAATCGACAGAACACAACGTTAAGGTTAGCCTCAGGAGTAACTTAATGTACCCTGATGTTGCAGTGGTGGATCCGGTTTTAACCTGGTCGATGCCACCGGCTTTAACTGCAACTACGGGGGCCGATGCTTTAACTCATCTTCTGGAAACCTTCGTGTCGAACCAGGCTAATCCGTTTATAGATATGCTTTGCCGCGAAGGATTGCAGCGGATTTCGCATTCGTTATTAAATGCTTTTGATGACGGAAACAACAAACAGGCCCGCGAAAGTATTGCAATGGCAAGTATGCTTGGGGGAATGGCACTGGCTAATGTTAAACTGGGTGCTGTACATGGTTTTGCAGGGCCAATGGGGGGAATGTTTCCAATTCCGCATGGAGAAATTTGTGCCTGCCTGATGCCTGCTGTAGTTGAGATGAACATTGAAGCTATGAAGGAAAAAAATAGTGATCTTTCAAAATTTGATGAACTGGCTCAAATTTTTACTGGAAACGAAAATGCAATAGCTGCAGACGGGATAGTTTGGATGGAGAATTTGATTCGGGAATTACAGATACCTGCCTTATCAGAGTTAGGGTTGACAGAAACTGATTTTCCGGAACTGGTTGAGAAAGCTAAAAATGCGAGCAGTATGAAGGGTAATCCTGTAGAACTGACAGATGATCAACTTACCTGGATTCTGGAGAAATCGTTATAGGAACAATTTTTGCAGAATAAAGGTTATCTTTGTAGTATAATTATTAAACAATGATTGGCAGATTTTTTCATACACCAAGGGCAAAGCAGTTTCACGTAAAACCGCGGTTTTACGACCCGGATAAAGAGGAACGGGAAGAACGCGAGAGAAGGATAAAGGAGGAATTAGGGATTGTTGATGAGAAAAAGGACGATGGAAAACCATTCCGCCCAAATGTAAAAGGGAATTTTAGAAATACCGACGGCTGGCAATCCCGGTCATCCGAAACAGCACGCAGGGCTCAGAATAAAAGACTGCTCTTTTTAATTCTGATTCTTGCATTAATTTTTTACCTGTTTTTCTTTTCCGACTTTTTTGCTTAATTGTATAATCTCAATACTCATTACTATTAATCTAAAGGTCTTATTTTGAGCGATATTATCCAGTTATTACCCGATTCAGTTGCTAACCAGATTGCTGCTGGCGAAGTTATTCAACGCCCGGCTTCTGTAGTTAAAGAGTTGGTCGAAAATGCACTTGATGCTGGAGCAACTGAAATAACCATCAATCTAAAAGATGCCGGAAAAACACTTATTCAGATAAGCGATAACGGCTGTGGTATGTCTCCTACCGATGCACGCATGGCTTTCGAGCGTCATGCCACTTCAAAAATTAGTTCGGCCAACGACCTGTTTTGTATCCGCACCATGGGTTTTAGGGGCGAAGCCCTTGCCTCTGTTGCAGCAATTGCCAATGTTGAGTTACGTACCAAACGTACCGAAGACGAACTGGGAACATTTATTCATATTGTGGGCTCGGAGGTAAAAACGCAGGAACCGACAGGATGCAATAACGGCACAAATTTTTTGATTAAAAACCTGTTTTTCAATGTGCCGGCGCGCCGTAAATTCTTAAAGGCAAATACCACCGAATTGAAGCATATTATCTGGGAAATTCAGCGGATTGCACTGCCAAATCCTGGAATTAAGATATCGCTGATCCATAACAACGCTTTGCTGTACGAACTTCCTAAGTCCAACTACCGGAAACGGATTGTTGATGTTTTCGGGAAAAAGATTAACCAGAGCCTGGTTGAGGTTGACGAAGATACAAGCCTGGTAAAAATTTATGGCTTTATCGGCCAGCCTAAATTTGCGCGTAAAACAATGGGCGAACAATTCTTCTTCGTAAACGGCAGGTACATGCGCCACCCATACTTTCATAAAGCGGTGATGCAGGCTTACGAGCAATTATTACCACCCGATACTTTCCCATCGTACTTTCTGTTTCTGGAAACCGATCCGGGAGCAATCGATATAAATGTCCACCCCACAAAAACCGAAATAAAATTTGAAAACGACCGTGCCATCTGGCAAATCATTCATGCCTCGGTACGCGAATCGTTGGGAAAACACAATGTAGTGCCGTCAATTGATTTCGACCAAAGTGGAAGCATCGATATTCCCATCCCCAAAAAAGATAGTGAGCATGTTTCCTTCCCCGATATCCAGATAAATCCGGAATATAATCCTTTCGATGTTGAAAAAACAACCCATTCAGGCAGTTACACTCCACCTCAAAAGTCTTCAGTAGAGAAAAAGAACCTTGAACACTGGGAAGATTTATACACTGGGGCACAATTAAAAATTAAACCGGAGGAACAACATCAGGGGAGCTTCAAAAGTAAAGATGATTTGTATGCACATGCATCGGAACAGTTCAGCGGGAAAAAGGTACTGCAGCTAAAACAAAAATATATTCTTACGCCGGTTAAATCAGGGTTGATGGTGATTGACCAGAAGCGGGCACACGAACGGATTTTGTTTGAGAAATTTATGGAGGTAATGAAGTCGGATTCGGTAGCCAGCCAGCAGCAGCTTTTCCCTCAAACCATCGAACTGAATCCTGCCGATTCTGCATTGTTGAAGACTATTATTGACGATTTGCTTTCGCTGGGATTTGACATCCGCGAGTTTGGGAAAGACACATTTATAATTAATGGCACGCCGGGTGTTTTGGATGTTTCTTCTCCTGAATTAATCGTGGAGAAACTGCTTGAAGAATATAAAAATTCGCCTGTTGATGCGCGTACCAAAGCCAAAGAACAAATTGCCATATCGTTGGCAAAAGCCTCGGCCCTGGATTATGGCACTGAATTGAAACAGGAAGAGGTGGACCACCTGATTGATAACCTGTTTGCCTGTGCAACGCCAAACTTTTCACCCGACGGAAAAAAGGTTTTAACCATAATTCCGACAGAGGATTTCGAAAAAAGTTTCACAAAATGACAGATTGTCGCTATTTTCAGCCAAATAAATTTTGGTCTGGCTATTGATAAACAACGAATCAGAACCAAATGTTTGTTTTTAATAAATATGAATGAAGTTCGAGATATCAGAAGCAGTTTTCTTCCGGCTTCCGACTTCCAACTTCCAACTTTTTTAACATGAATTACAGACCAGCTTTAAATATCCCCCCGGTTGTAAAGAACCTGATTTTGGCAAATGTGTTGTTCTTCCTGGTAACCGTTGTACTTGAGCAGGCAGGGACAAATTTATACACTCTGTTTGGGCTTCATTTTCCACTCTCCGAAAAATTCAGGTTACATCAGCTTTTCACACACATGTTTATGCATGGCGGCATCACCCATATTTTCTTTAATATGTTTGCTTTATATATGTTTGGTCGCGTGCTTGAGGGTGTTTGGGGGCCAAAACGTTTTCTGATTTTTTACCTTGTAACCGGGGTTGGCGCTGCAGTATTGCATTCTTTCGTAAATTATATCGAATATCAATCGGTAGTAGCTAAAATGTCGCCTGAGCAGGTTGCTTATGTAAAAGAAATTGGTTATCAGGTGTATTCGGAAGGTAAGAATTTTACTGATCCGTTATCAGGTAAACTAAACATGATTTTAAATACACCAACAGTTGGGGCTTCGGGAGCAGTATTTGGAATTCTACTTGGTTTCGGAATGCTTTTTCCAAATACGCAATTAATGCTTCTTTTCCCGCCAATCCCGATAAAAGCAAAATATTTTGTAATGGGGTATGGCGCACTTGAATTATACCTTGGTTTTGCCCAGCCGGGAAGTAATGTTGCCCATTTTGCCCACCTCGGAGGCATGTTGTTTGGGTATTTCATGATAAAATACTGGAACAAACATTCGAAACGGTTTTATTAAATTCGATTATTAGATTGAGAGATTTTAGTATTTAGACCATTTGGGAATTTGATTTTGATATTTAGAATTTTAAACGGTGGATATTTTAGAAGACATAAAAAGGACATTTAAAGATGGTTCAGCTTTAACCCGGCTTATTTACATCAATATAGGAGTATTTCTACTGGTAAAAATAATTAGTGTATTTTTTTATCTTGCCGGGCAACCGTCGCCGTTAATAGAATGGCTTTCTGTTCCGTCGGTTACAAGCGACCTGGTGAATAAGTTCTGGACACCCGCAACATACATGTTTTTTCATACCGGTTTTTTACACCTTTTGTTTAATATATTGGGATTATACTGGTTTGGGAAACTGTTTATGTATCATTTCGAAGGGAGCAAACTGCTGAGCGTTTACCTGTTGGGCGGCTTGGTTGGTGCAGCTTTTTATGTAGTTGCTTATAATGTTTTCCCGGTATTTGATTCGATATATGGTTTACTGCTTGGTGCCTCAGCTTCGGTTTTTGCCATATTGGTCGCCATTGCTTTTTACGATCCCAACCGCGAAATTCACCTGTTTTTTATTGGCCGTTTCCCGTTAAAATACGTGGCGGCATTTTATGTTGTACTATCAATTATTGGCATTTCCGCATCTAATCCCGGTGGAAATATTGCCCACCTTGGTGGTGCTTTCTGGGGATGGTTTTACATTTATCAATTACGAAAAGGAAAAGATTTGGGAGCAGGATTGGTGAGTTTTTTAAATAAACTTGAAAAGAAACTTGTGGCTATGTTTAAGCCCAAAAGTCACCTGAAAGTAACTCATAAGCAAGCTCCCCACGATGATTACGAATATAATCGCCAGAAAAATATGCAGCAAGACGAGATTAACCGCATTTTGGATAAAATTGCCAAATCGGGTTACGATAGTCTTACAAAACAGGAAAAGGAGTTGCTGTTTAAACAGGGGAAGAAATAGTTTTCAGTCGCAGTGTGCAGTATCCCACAATAATCATTAATAATTAGTCATTCATCCTGAGCTGTGTGTGCCTGGTAAATGCTGGCATTCAGTTCGAATCCAATCAGGAGAATAAGCGACATTAAGTACATCAGGAAAAGTATAATTAATAGTGTCCCGATTGAGCCATATAAAGCATTGTACTGGCTAAAGTTATTTATATAGTAGGTAAATCCTATAAATCCGACAATGCTTAAAATAGTTGCCAGTGTCCCTCCTGCAGAAATAAACCGCCATTTTGACTTTTTTGCCGGTGCCATATAATACAGAAACGAGTAGGCAAAAAAGAACATGGCTATTGTAATTATCCATTTCCCGACTGTAAGCAGATAGACCAGGAAAACGTCGCGAATGATATCAATATGGTCGAGGTAATTAATAATTTCCTGTCCGCCAATTAACAGGGCAATAGCAACGGTAAGCAGAACAGATAAAATTAAAAGCAGGATAATTGCAGCTAAACGCTGACTCCACCATTTTCTTCTGTTAATACTGTGAACAGTAGCATCAAAAGCAGTCATCATCGAGGTTAACCCATTGGTTGCAAAAATAAGTGCAGCAAAAAAGTTTAACGAAAGCCTGTCTCCTCGCTGAATCCTTATAATTTCGTTAAGCGTCCCTTCAATGGTTTCGAAAGTACTTTCCGGAACTAACTGCTGAATAATAATAAACAACTCGTCCTGAAAACCGGAAATTGGGATGTATGGAATAAGTGTAAACAGGAAAATAATGCCCGGGAAAAGAGCAATAAAGAATGAAAAGGCAATACCTGAAGCGCGTGTTGTTATGGCCCCGTCAACAATACTTCTCCAAAAAAACAGGGCTACATCGTACAATGGAACGCCATCGAACAAAGGGAGGGAGATTTTTTGTGCACGTTCAACGGCATTTTCTCCTAACTTTTTTATTCGTTTAAAAGTAATCTTTCCCTCCTTCATGCTGGGGCGTTATTGTTTTTCAATTCTAAGTTGGTGAATGTATTCTTTTGTACCGTTTTTCTTTAAAAGAAAGTAAATCCGGAAATCTCCTTTATCGGTTTTCAGCTTGCCAATTACGTATTTTGCACCTTCTTTTCCCCCGTTATGAATAACTGAAAACGCATTATCCTCAACAGGTTCGAAACTTTTAAAGAAATTATTTACAATTTGTTGCGCCTGCGCTTTACTGTAAACATTATCGTTATCCAAAACAACCAGTTCAACATTCTGGTTAAAATAACCCGATAATAATTTGGCATTTCCTGTTTCAAAACTGACAATAATATCATTCGGAATTTTTTCCTGATTTGAATTCCCTGTTACCGCCATTACAGCACACAACAGAAATACAGCTAATGTAATTTTTTTAATTAGAGGCATATGTTTTATTTTTCAGCATATTGTGTTTCATAAATATCAAAAACTATGCAAAAACACTTTTATACGCTTAATTTTAATGTAAATTTATAAAATTATAAATCAATTGGCAGAATGAAGCTAACATTATTAGTTGTTGGTAAAACCGATGCATCGTATCTTAATGCCGGGATAAACGAGTACATAAAACGATTGAAACATTATGTGAATATTGAAATTGAAGTAATTCCGGATATAAAAAGAGGCAAAAATACCAACGCACAAATTCAGAAACAAAAGGAAGGGGAACTTATATTGTCGAAAGCAACTAAAGGTAAAGAGATTCACCTGTTCGACGAGAAAGGGAAAGTATTTTCTTCGAAAGAGTTTGCACTGTTTCTGGAAAAGAAAATGGTTAGCGGATTAAAGGAGCTGGTTTTTGTAATTGGTGGCCCATACGGTTTTTCAGAAGGTGTGTATCAAAAAGCCACTTCAAAAATTTCTTTATCACGACTTACATTTTCGCATCAAATGGTGCGACTTTTGTGCGTTGAACAAATTTACCGTGCATTTACTATTTTAAAAGGCGAACCTTATCATCACGAATAAAAGATGTTGCTAAAGCTAAATAAATATACCTACCTCTTTTTAGCTGCTTGTATACTCGTAGCGGCTGCAATAATCGAGAATAGTCTTCTTAAAAGAAATCCCGAAACAAGATTGATTGAAGAATTTCAGGACAAACTGGTTGAAAACGAGAAAATTCTGAATGTAAGATTAAACAAGATAGGAGGCATATTATCGCAGGAAGATTTTGATGAAGATTTAGGCGAATTCTTCGAAAAAGAAGAGACGTTAATCAGTGAATCAGGTTTTGGATTTTTAATTTTTGAGGATGGTGGATTAATATTCTGGACCGACCGGGCTATTTCATTTTTTAATACCCCCGGAGAGTTTGAAGCGAAAAAAGGATTTCTGAAATTACCCAATGGCTATTACCTGGCCGATACATTGGTTTATAAAGATTATGAAGTTGTTGGGTTACACCTGGTTAAAAATAATTATACCTTCGAAAATAAATACCTGCAAAACACTTTCTTTGAAAGTTATGATTTACCTGATGAGTATATTCTTGATGAGGAAGAAAATGATAAGGCTTACAAAATTTATAACGGCAAAGGTGAGTTTCTTTTTTCGTTATGGCCATACGGAAAATACCTTTGCACAACCAATCAGTTATATCTGCCCGGTTTTATCTATTTCCTGGGATTGATTTTACTGCTTATTTATTTTCGTCGGGAATTTACCAACCGCATTGCACCCTTTTTTATTAAACTGCTGGCTTTGGCTGCTGCGCTTTTTGTTGTGTACTGGTTACACCTTATTTTTCAGATACCTAAAGTATTTTTCCATCTTCGGTTTTTTGGTCCCGACTTTTTTGCCATAAATTACTGGCTGCCATCATTGGGAGACTTCTTTTTACTGTCCCTCTTTTTCCTTTTCTGGATATATAATTTTGCGATAGACTTAAAAATTACCGATTTGCGAAATACCTCCAGGCTTCCGCGGAAGTTTATTGTTGCATTATTGCTTCTGTTTAATGCAAGCCTCTATTTGTTTGTATACTATTTTATTACCGAACTCATTGCTAATTCTACCATATCGTTTGCATTAAATAAAATTACCGAAATATCAGTCCAAAGTGCTCTGGGTATTTTTTCCATCGGCCTGTTACTGTTTGGGACAGTATTTTTTACCATTCGCATAAATGAAAAATCGCGCGACGATTTTAAACTAAAAGAGTTAATCGCTCTGGTAATTGGCATTGCATTATTTATGGCTTTGGTACAGTTTATTGCCGTTGGTAAAATTTACATCCCGGTGTTGGTATTATTTATTATTTGTGCTGTATTTGCTACACTTTTCAGTAAAAAATATTTACACACATTTACATTAAGCTACCTTATTATTTTTGTTGCAGTAGTTTCGTTTTATTCGCTTATTGTAATTAACCAAACTATAAGCCAGAAAGACCGTGAGCATCAGAAACTGCTGGCCGTAACCCTGGTTACTGAGCGTGATCCTGCTGCAGAGGTATTTTTATCCGAAATTCAGTACCGGATTAATGAAGATCACGCCATTCAAAGCCTTTTGTTTCAAGACGAAGATGTTATTGAATATATCCGTAATTCATATTTTGGAGAAAATACTTATTTGGGTAAATACCAACTTAAAATATACAGATGTGCAGGCTCCGACAGTCTGTTTATTGAGCCTGAAGAATTACAGGTGCCGTGCCAGCCATATTTGGATAAATTGATAAAATCTCAGGGAGTCCAGATTCCGGGCACCAACTTCTATTTTATGGATAATATGAACGGGCGAATCTCCTATTCCGGAAGATTACATTATCCACTGTCGAATGTAGAGAATGGGGTAACCATTTATATCGATCTGGATTCCGATTTGCTTTTCGAAGGGATTGGCTTCCCTGAACTGTTAATCGATAAGTCGATGGCCCGTTCAGATATTTACCGGAAGTTTAATTATGCCAAGTACTACGGAGGAGATTTGACCTATAAATTTGGCGAATATAATTATAACTACAATGTTTACGGTTACCTTACTTCGGAGAAAGGGTTTTCAACCAATAAAAAGGATAGCAACCCGGAGGAAGAATTTTCAACCATTAAAATGGATAACCTGGAACACCTGATTTATCATACCCGCGAAACAAACTATGTAGTCGTGTCGCGCCCGGTTTTAACTTTTGTCGATTACTTAATCTCATTTCCCTACCTGTTTGTGTTTTATTTTCTGATACTATTAGTAATAATTATTGTTGGTAATCAAACGATTAGGGAGAAAAAAATATTTTTCGACTTGAAATTTAAAATTCAGGCAGCCATAATATCTATTGTATTTGTATCGCTTATGGTTGTTGCCCTGGTAACCATATATTACAATGTTGAGGAGTATAAAACTAAACATTACAACGACCTGAACGAAAAAATGAAATCGATTGCCGAGGAGATAGACAATCGTTTAACCGATAAAAAAGAAGTTACTCCGGATTTGGTGGTTTGGTTACATCGCGAATTGGCTAAACTGTCGAACATATTCCGTACCGATATAAATATTTATGGAAACGATGGAGAGTTAATTGCCTCTTCCCGGGAGGAGATATTTGGCCGGGGTTTGGTTTCGTCGAAAATTAATGCAAGGGCATATTACGAGCTATTTCAGAATTTTCAGATAAGTTATTTCCAGCCTGAAAACATTGGGCAGTTATCGTACCTTTCAGCATACCGCCCAATTTTAAACGACTGGGGAGATTACCTTGGAATTATTAACCTGCCTTACTTTATTAAACAGGATAACTACAGCCAGGAAATATCGACATTTATTGTTGCCTTTATAAATCTGTACGTTTTGCTGTTTCTTGCAAGTATAATTGCTGCTGTATTTATTGCCAACCAGATAACTAGGCCGCTGGTTGTAATTCAGGAAAACCTGCAAAAAATGGAGTTGGGTAAACACAACGAACCCATTCATTATAACCGCAAAGATGAAATTGGCAGCCTGGTAAAAGAGTACAATAAAAAGGTAGAAGAACTGGCAGTAAGTGCCGATTTACTTGCACGCTCGGAGAGAGAATCGGCCTGGCGCGAAATGGCAAAACAGATTGCCCACGAAATTAAAAATCCGTTAACACCCATGAAACTGAATATTCAGTATTTACAAAGGGCAAAAGGAAAAGACAAAGAGTATAATAAATACCTTGAACGGGTTACCGCCACACTGATTGAACAGATTGACAACTTATCGGACATTGCAACCGAGTTTTCCAATTTTGCAAAAATACCAACTGCACGAAATCAGATTTTCTGTCTTTCTGAGCAGATACAAAAAGTAATTGATTTGTACGAAACCCATAATCGTGCAGGTATTACTTTTTATAAAAACAATTTTGACAATGTGAAGGTGAACGCCGACCGTGAACAACTGTCAAGGGCTATAATTAACCTGATAAGAAACGGTATTCAGTCGATGCCCGAAAATAAAATGGGAAAAATTACTATTCAACTAAACCGCCGGGAACACATGGCAGTAATTTCGGTTAACGATAATGGTTCAGGCATTCCGGTAGAATTACGCGACAAACTATTTAGCCCAAGTTTCACCACAAAAACCAGCGGAATGGGACTAGGACTTGCCATTGTAAAAAACATTGTAGAGAACTTTTCAGGTAAAATTTGGTTTGAAACCGAATTGGGCGTAGGTTCAACATTTTTCCTCGAGATTCCGGTTTACGAAGAAGATGAAGTGTAAAGATTCAATACAATCAGAAGTTGTGAGAAACTGAAATTTCTGCTATTCTTGTACATTGCAAAAGTAAAACAGAATGGTACCACTCTCTTTTAAACAGATTACCGAACGGCTAAAATCTGTAGAATTGCCTGAAATTGATGTAGTTGTCGGAATTGGCACTGGCGGAATACCTGCTGCGACAATGGTCGCTTATCATTTAAATGCTGAGTTAAGGGTAATGATCTTAATTTATCGCGACGAGCAGAATAATCCTAGATTTGAGACGCCGAAGGTTTTAAAAAAGGCAGAATGGCAACTGGAAGGAAAACGGATATTGCTGGTTGACGATGTATCGGTTTCCGGTAAAACCATGAATAAGGCGCTGGAACAACTACAGGGATTAAATGTAAAAACACTGGCAATGAAAGGGAAAGCCGATTATATACTTTTCCCCGAGATAAAAGATTGTGTAAAGTGGCCGTGGAAACCGTAGAGACGCACGGCCGTGTGTCTGTACTTTAGAGTTCAAAGTATGAGATTAAAAAAAAGTTCAATGTTTAAATATTTCCTTCTTGTCGTCATCGCCGTATTTATGGTGTCGTGTGGAGAGCCTGCATCAAAAGAATCGTACCTGGAGCGGTTTGATAAATTTGTTAACAGGGTAGAAAATAATCACGAAAACTACACCCAAAAGGACTGGGAGTGGGCCGATACACAGTTTGAAAAATATAACAGTGAATGGTACCTTAAATTCAGGGACGAGTTTACTTTAAAAGACCAGATAAAAATTAAGGGACTTATCATTGAGTATCACTCGTATAAAAACAATGAAGATGTGGACGAAATGCTGAAAGAGTTGTTTAAAGATGATGTGGAAAATATTAGGGAAAAAGTTGAGGAATACATTGACAATGACATGGAAGAGGATTTGGATAAACTAATTGAAGGGGCTGCTGAAATTGGCGATTCGGCAGTTAAAGCCCTCGAAGATATTATAGAAGAGCTCGACAACTCTTTTTAATATAAGGTTTTATCGAAAAGCGTTACTTTTGCACCTCTCAGGATAAATTTATGCAAGGATTGATTAAATATCTTATTCTAATCTCATTACTGTACTTCTCAGTATCTGGTGCTGCACAAAACCATAACTTTCTTAAAAACTTTTTTACTGTAGAAGATGGCCTGTCGAATAACGAGGTAACAGCAATTGTACAGGATAACGACGGTTTTATATGGATAGGCACACGTGGCGGATTAAACCGCTACGACGGGTACGAATTTAAAATTTTCAACCAGGTGCCTGGCGATTCAAACAGCTTGGTAAATCCATCGGTAGAATCATTATTTGTCGACAGTAAAGGAAACATCTGGATAGGAACAAAGTCGGGCGGGGTAAGTAAATATAATCCCGTAACCGGAGTTTTTACGAATTTCGCATCAAATTATAAACATACGAATAGAATTCTTCCCGATAACCGGATTCTTTGTTTTCATGAAGACAGAAAAGGAAAAATATGGATGGGGACCTGGGAAAATGGTGTAATTGTTTATGATCCAGAGAAAAATGTTTCGAAACATTATCTAAGCAATTCCCTGGTTTTGTCTTTTGTTAAAACAGATGACGGAAAGCTATGGATCGGAACAGGAGGTGATGATAATAAATTGTGTCAGTATGATGAAAAAGGTGATACACTTATTAAATTTAATAGTGGCGGACCATGCAACGATTTAATTTATGATGAGAAAAGAAATGCTATTTGGATTGCAGGGGGGGCAGAAGGTTTGAGGAGATTTGACCTTCGAAATTATAGGTTGGATAATTATGGAATTGAAGCCTTTTTACCCAAGAACAGCAGATCTGCACACGTTTATGAATCGGTATTTCTCGACAGACAGGATAATATCTGGCTGGGTACCTGGGGTACTGGATTTTTTAATTTTTTACCCGAAAGCGAAACATTTGGACGATACCTGATTTATCCTGAAACCCGACAGACAACAAACAAGGATTACGATACAGTTTTAGATATCTTCCAGGATAAAGATGATAATATCTGGTTGGGAACCAACGGGGGGGGAATTTGCGTATTAACGCCAAAATTGAATTTTAATTCGGTTGGTTATCACCCTGAGCCTAATAAAGGATTACCCAACACCAGAATAATGTCTGTACTTGAGGATCATGGCAGTAATTTTTGGTTGGGAACCATTGGAGATGGTTTGTTTTGGTCGCCCGACAGAGAAAATTTTTACCAGGTTGAAAATAATTATATAAGTGAATCTCGATTTTGTATTATTAAATACTTGTATGAAGATGAATCAGGAGCGGTGTGGGTAGGTACAAACGACGGGACTTTTATCGTACAATTTACAGATGGCAAGCCTGCAATGCTGCCGACAAGTAAATTCCACCAAACAATTGCTTTTAACAGGACGGCAGTCTCTTTTCTCGATACCGAAGAGTTGTTTTTTTCAGGGACACTAGAAAGCGGATTATACATATTAAATAAAAAAAATAACTATAAACTGGGGAAATGGCTTCATATGAGGGCGTTAAATTCTGGTAATATTTACAGCGACCGCATCAGCTACATGCTAAAAGATTCGAATGAACGTATCTGGTTAGGGACATATAACGGGCTTCACATTTTTAATAAAAAAGATACGACTGTTCACCTGGTTGAAGATTATTTCAGAATTGATGGAGAGTTTACCGGAAACATTATTACGAGTTTAGACGAAGATGAAAAAGGAAATATCTGGATTGGAACACCTAATGGACTGAATAAACTTACAGAAACCGATAACAATCAATTCCGGGTTGAGTATTTTACTGAGGAAGACGGGCTGGCCAGTAATTTTATAAAAGGCATTTCGCACGATTTAAATGGAAATATTTGGGTAAGTACCAATGTTGGAATATCAAAACTGATAACTAAAGATAATAACCGAGTCGTTAATTTCGACGAGTTGGATGGTGTTAAGGGGAAAAATTTTACAGAAGCCTCGGTATATAAAAATCAGAAAGGTGAAATATTTTTTGGAGGGACACATGGGGTAACCTGGTTTAATCCCGACGAAATTGAAGAATATTCGGTTGCCCTAAAGCCGGTATTTACAGGATTGAAAGTGTTAAATAAGGTCATTAAACCAGATCAAAGTCAGAACTCTAAATCGATACTTTTCAATTCATTAACGCACACCAAAGAAATAGAACTTTCGTACCGTCAAAATTATTTCGAAATAGAATTCTCTGCACTCGACTATAAATCGATGGGGCGAAACCAGTTTAAATATAAACTTGAAAACCACGATGAAGGCTGGCATAATATTGGTAATCGGCGATTTGTTATTTTCAACAACCTCAGGCCGGGAGACTACAAACTCCTGGTAAAAAGCTCCAACAGTCATAATTTTTGGAACGAAGATCCGGCTGAGCTAATCATTAAAATTCATCCACCGTTCTGGCAAACATGGTATGCTTTGGTTTTCTATATTCTTGTTGTGGTTGGCATAGTAACAATTATCAGATGGAATGCAGTTAAACAGGTTAGGCTTGCCAATAGCCTCGAAGTGGAAAAACTACAGCACCAACAAGACCAGAAAATTAATGAATTAAAACTCCGTTTTTTTACCAATCTTTCCCACGAATTCAGAACTCCTTTAACCCTTATCCTGGCACCTTTAAAAGAACTATTAGGCAAAAAAGAACAGTACAGGATATCTGGTGAGGCTCAAAACAAGATAAATATTATCCAAAATAATTCGCTCAGGTTAATGAAAATGGTAAATCAGTTACTCGATTTCAGAAAGGTTGAGTCGGGAAATATGAAACTTCATGCTTCCAAAACAAATCTGGAAGAATTTGTTGCTGAAGTATGTCACCCGTTTTTCGAACTGGCACAAATTAATAACATCAACTTTAAGTATACTCCTTCATTAAAAACAAAAGATTCCTGGATAGATCGCAATAAAATCGAAATCATACTGAATAATTTAATATCTAACTCCTTTAAGTACATTCGTGGAAATGGAAAAATAGAGGTGACACTTTACGAAGAAGAAGATGTGGTACTTTTAAATGTTTCAGATAACGGCCCGGGAATACCTCCAACCGAGATTAAAAATATTTTCGATCGTTTTTACAGGATTGAAAAAGGACAGGGCGATGGTAGTAGCGGAATAGGATTAGCATTAACAAAACGGCTGGTGGAATTGCACCACGGTACAATATCGGTAGCCAGCGAACCAGATAAGCATACCGAATTCACCGTTTCGCTTCCAAAAGGCTCTGAACATTTGAGCCAGGGGGAGATGGTTGAGGTTGACAAACAGGAAAAAAAATATTCAGGTTCAGAGCAAATATTCGAGAGTGTTTTTGCAGACAAACCAAAACTCCTGGCAAAATCAGAAGAATGTATTTTAATTATCGAAGATAACGCAGAAGTAAAAGATTATTTAGTCAGCATACTCGAACCGTTGTATTGTATAGATACAGCAACCGATGGTGAAGAAGGTTATGAAAAAGCAACGTCAAAACCATACGATCTGATAATATCAGATGTAATGATGCCTAAAGTTGATGGTTTTGAGTTATGTAAAAAAATTAAGGCGAATGAATCCACTTCAACTGTTCCCTTCATTTTCCTGACTGCCAAAAGCGACGAACAATTCCGGTTAATGGGAACACAACTTGGAGCCGATGATTTTATCTCCAAGCCGTTCGATCCAAACCTGCTTTTACAGAAAGTGAAAAATATTTTGGAAAGTAGAAAGAAACTACAAAAGCAGTATAGTAAATCAATTCGCCTCGAACCATCCGATATTGAGATCACATCGTCTGATGAGATTTTTATTGAAAAAGCAATTTCAATAATTGAAGATAACCTGCAGAATCATAATTTTTCATCCGATGTTTTGGCGGCGGAAATGAATATGAGCAGTTCAACCTTTTACAGAAGATTAAAAGGTTTAACCGGTTCATCAACGGCAGAGTTTATTCGTTCAATCAGAGTTAAACGTGCAGCACAGTTGCTTGCCGATAAGCAACGAACCATAACCGAAATAGCCTACGAAGTAGGATTTAACGATGTAAAACATTTCCGTACTGTTTTCCAGAAACAGTTTAGTTGTTCGCCCTCAGAGTACAGGGAGAAGTTGTAAAGGAAACAAGATACCTGATTTTTGTTATCGTACCTATCCTGCATTGACAGATTGCTTCACTTCGTGCCAATGACAGGTTTCTTCAATCGATTATTCACACCACCCCACTGTCGTTTCACTCCAGCACCCCTCCTTTTCGAAGAAGAGGAGGGGAAAATGTCGTGCTCTAAAACTTGAATTGGAAATTGAACATTTCTCCTCCTCCGCGAGGAGGAGTACGCAGCGAAGCTGTGGGAGGTGGTTAAAATTAATTCCTGCCATTTCCTTATTATGTTTAAATTAAATTGAGTTGGTACTATTTATGACAGATTTGTTTATTCGTGAGTTATAAAAGAATGAAACTACTAGTTCTTCCGGATAGATTCTTTCGGGAACGTTCCCAAATTCTTCGGGGAGCAGGATATGCTTCTTTGGGGAGACTCCCTAAGCTTCCGGGAACAGGGGACGGTTTTTCGGATACATTCCCAAAGCCTTCGGATACATTCCTAAAACTTTCGGGGGTGTTCCCAGGGCCTTCGGGGATGGTTGCCCAGGAGCCCGGTAAAAAGAATAATTGTAAAACATAAAAATTCATTGGTTTATAAATGCCTGATATTCTGTTGTTCGCAATACACGTTGACCCAAATACCCCCTTGCTGTGAAAAATGCAAAAAGCCTGTTTTGAACTGATTTTACCCCTCATTTCAAAAAACACAGGCTATTATTTGATAAAGGAATTATCAATTTTGAAATCGAAAACTAATCAAAGGCTAACTCATGACTGAAGGGAAATCTTTTTTTAAACGTTTTTTTACATTCCGCACGGTAAACTTCCTTCTTTACATCATATTAATTGCAATTGTAATTTTTCTATTCATATTTCTTTAAAATAAATCAAATTGAATTCTTATGAAACAAACAGATCAAAAACTATTTAAGAAACTGTGCCTGATGATTGCAGCCATATTTATGGTTTCTGCAGTTTGGGCACAGCAAAGTATTACGGGTACTGTGGTCGACGATGGTGGAGAACCTCTGCCCGGCGTAGCAGTAGTACTTAAAGGTACAACCACAGGTACTGCAACAAATGTCGATGGTGTTTTTAATCTTGAAGCACCAACCGATGGGGCTTTGCAATTCTCATTCGTGGGGATGCAGACGCTAACAGAACCAATTAACGGCAGAACTACCATTAATGTAACCATGAAAATGGATGCCATTGGTATTGAAGAGATTGTAACAGTAGGTTACGGTGTGCAGAAAAAAGCCACATTAACCGGCTCTGTAGGTAATGTAAAAGCAGAAGAACTTACTCAGCGTCCTGCAGCAAACACCACCGAACTTTTACAGGGGCAGGTTGCAGGACTTTTCACCCGCCAGGCAAGTGGATTACCGGGTGCTGATGGTACTACATTAAACATCAGGGGGTACGGCGATAATCCTCTGGTATTGGTTGACGGTATTGAAAGAGATCTCGGACAGGTCGATCCAAACGACATCGAGTCGATTAGTGTTCTGAAAGATGCATCGGCATCGGTTTACGGGGCACGTGCAGGTAACGGAGTAATTCTGGTTACCACAAAACGGGGAAGTAAGAAGCCCTCAAAAATTACTTATCATGGTAATGTCTCGTTTTCTCAGCCTACATTTTTACCCGATTTAGTGGGAGCAAAAGATTGGGCTCAGTTATTGCACGAATCGGGACTAAATCCTGACGATTACAGCCCGAACCATATTCATTACGACCCGGATGCAAACCGGCTCATCAATACCATGGATAACAGCGATTATGCAGGATACGAATGGGACGAAGCATTGTACCGGAACTGGACACCACAACAACAGCACAACGTTAGCGCCACGGGTGGAAGCGAGAAAATAAGTTACTTTATCTCAGGTGGTTTTACCGACCAGGAAAGTAACTTTACATCGGGCGACTACAACTTTAAACGTTACAACTTAAGATCGAATATCGATGCAGATATTACTGATGATTTAAGTGTTTCTATGGATTTTGCATACAGGACAAGTTTGGTGGATAAAGCTAATTTTGACGTCGGGTCAATGTACAACTCTTTAGGTACGGCAAAACCGGTTTATCCGTATATCCACGAAACCGATCCTACCAGGGCAGCTTCTTCCGGTTTCCTTCAACGATCGCCTTATCATCAGCTTTTTAAAGATTTCTCGGGTACTGTTGAAAACAGGAATAAAGCTTTGCAGGGAGCTGTGGAGTTAAAATATAAAATTCCGTTTGTAGATGGACTGGTTGCAAAAGCACGTTTAAATTACGACGAGGGTATGTCCTGGAATAAGAATGTAGGGAAACCGTACGATGTTTGGGAATACGACCCGCTGGCTGCAGAGGCCGGAACTGACCCATGGATTAAATGGGGAACTCAGGGTAAAAATCAAATGTCTGTTTATTCAAGCCGTTCAACCGAATTGCTTCCCCAGATAAGCCTGTCGTACGATAAAATGTTTGGAGACCACCATATTAAAGCAGTTGCGGTAGGTGAAACATGGTCTTATAAATGGACAAGCTTACAAGGAAAAAGAATCGATATTCTCTCTTTTGAGGCTCCATATCTGATTTACGCATCAGAAGAAGGAAAAGATAATGCCGAAAATCTTAAGACAAATGGTAATGTAGGTACAACTGAAAGAGCCCGTGCAAGTATTATCGGACGTGTAAATTACGATTATCAGGGAAAATACATGCTTGAAGTTGCCATGCGTGCAGATGCATCAGCAGAGTACCCACCGGAAGGACGCTGGGGTTATTTCCCAAGTGTGAGTGCAGGGTGGCGGATTTCTGAAGAGTCTTTTATTAAAGATAATTTCTCTGCTGTCGATAACCTTAAGTTACGTGGTTCATACGGTGTGCTGGGTAACGATGCGGTTTCTTCGTTCGATTACCTTACAGGTTACACCATTTCAACCAATTATTATGTATTTGGTACTTCACCGGCTCCGATTATTGCATCGGCAGGCCTGTCAAACCCTGACATTACATGGGAAACCATGAAAATGAGCAATATTGGGTTGGATGGTAATTTCTGGAATGGTTTGTTTGGGTTTGAAATTGATGCCTTTTACCGTTTAAGGGAAGACATTCTGGCACAACCTACCGAACAGGTGCCAAATACATTTGGTGCCAGTTTGCCAAAAACAAACCTGAATAAAAGAGATAACCGCGGATTTGAGGTTGTATTGACACATACCAATAAAATTGGCGATTTCTCGTACGATATTGCAGCCATGTACTCATGGGCAAGAGGTAAATATGTTGAGCTGGAAGAAGAAGTGCTTCCAACAACTGGCGACTACGATGAAGAGACCCTGGAATTTAACAGGTTGTGGAACGAACGCTATGTAAATGAAGGCCAGTGGGACGACAGATCTTGGGGATACCTGAGCGATGGATTCTTTATGAATCAACAACAAATTGATGAGCATCCAGTCGATCAGGACCAGGCCGGAAATGAAACCCTGGTAGTGGGTGATTTGATTTACAAAGATTTAAACGGTGACGATTATATCGACTGGCGCGATCAACAGATAATTGGGAAATCAGGCCTTCCTAAAAAAATGTTTAGCCTCGATATGGGAGCACAATGGAAAGGCCTGGGACTGAGAATGCTTTGGCAGGGTGGTGCTGATTATTTGGTAACTTTTGCCGGATCAGCTGCAACACCGTTCTCAAACGAATCGGTTCCAACGTCTCAGCACTACGAATACCGTGCTATAGTAGAACAGGATGCAAACGGGATGGACTTCATAACTAATCCCGACGATTTTAAATTACCTCCTGTAAGTCAGATTGGAAGAACTGCCAACAACGGTAAAGGATCTGATTTCTGGAGTTACGATGCAGCGTTTTTACGTTTAAAAAATATTAATGTGTCGTACACTTTGCCTAAAAGCTTATTAAGCAACGTAGGTATAGATAATTGCGTAGTATATTTCAGCGGATCGAATATGTTTGCATTAAGCAACCTGGGAATATGGAAAGACAATTTCGACCCGGAAATTACAGGAGCTAACAACCGGGATTATCCACCGGTGAAAACGGCAACATTTGGTATAAAGTTAACTTTATAAACTTAAAAAGATTAGTACAATGAAGAAGTTATTATATATTATTACCATAGCGATATTTCTGGCAGGCTGCAACGATATGCTCGACATTCAGCCTACCAATATAATTTCGGAAGATGCGGTTAAAAACGACCCTGCTCTTGTAGATGCATTTCTGAATAAGATCTACAACGATACAAGATTTCAGTCAAAAGGTACCGGAAATGCATCGGTATCGGCTACAGGCGGAGAACAAAATGTTTTTGCCGGATGGCAATCGCCTTTTAAAGCAGCAATGAAAATTATTGATGAGAACGGGGCACATAACGACCTTGAATACTGGCCATACGGGAATATCAGGGCGGCCAACGAGATTATCCAGGTACTCGGAGAGGCTACTTTCGATGCGGAACTGGTAAAACAAAAAACAGCTGAAGCACGTTGGCTAAGGGCTTATATGTATTTCGAATTGGTTAAACGTTATGGCGGGATTCCGCTTATTACCGAGCCTCAGAGTATAGATCAACCTGTTGAAGAGTTATATGTACCACGAAATTCAGAACAAGATATCTATGATTTTATAGCTACAGAGATGGATGAGCTGGTAAATATTTTACCTGAAAGTTACGGGTCAGAAGATTATGGAAGGCCAAGCAAATGGGCTGCCTATGCATTAAAAAGCCGCGCCACGTTGTACGCCGGAAGTATTGCAAAATACGGATCGGTTCAGCTCAATGGCGTTCTTGGTATCCCTGCCGGTGAAGCAAACTCATATTACCAAAAATCGTACGATGCAGCAATGGCCATTATAAACGGTGGAATGCACCCGTTATACAACGCAAATCCCGATCCGGTTAAGAATTATACCGAACTGTTTATTACCGATGGAAATTCAGAAGTAATATTTGCAGAGGTGTTCGATTATGGCCTGTTAAAAGCACACGGTTGGACATTTTTCTGTATGCCCGATGGGTTTCAAACAGGTTGGGGCTCTAACAACTGGATGTATCTCGAATCGTGGGAAAAATACGAGTACAACGATGGAACCTCAGGAGTTTGGGACAGGAGCCTTCTGGATGGGGAAAATAAATTCTCACTCGACAGTATTATCCATAATAAAGATCCAAGATTCCTGGCCTCAGCTTTCTATCCTGAAACTCCGTGGCAGGACAGGTTTGTCTATTCACACAATACAACAAAAGGCACAATACCCGAAGGTTCCGACTGGCCAAAAACAGCACCCAAAAGGAACCGTATTAAAGCCGGTATGCTGATTAAAAAACGTGTAAACGAAGCCAAAAGGTTAATATATAATAACGAAGACGATTCCGACTGGTTTGTTTTCCGTACCGGCGAAATGTACCTGAATGCTGCCGAAGCAAAATTCGAAATGGGTGATGCAAGTGAAGCAGCAACCTTAATTAACGTAATAAGAAACAGAGCTGGAATGCCCGATAAAGAGAACCTTACCATTGACGATGTAAGAAATGAACGTTTTGTGGAACTTTACATTGAAGAGCACAGATATTGGGATGTCCGCAGGTGGAGAACTGCTGTTGACGAATTAAACGGCAAAGGATTTAGCGGTGTTACCTGGGATTATTACATCGATGAAGATAAATATACCCTGAAGATTAAAGATGCCGATTTTAAACAGAAAAGGGTTTTTGCCGAAAGAAATTACTATTTCCCAATTGGATTAAGCAGACTGGCTGATAATCCAAACCTGGTAGAAAATCCGGGGTATTAGGGGAGATTGAATTTTTTAACAGTCTTTAAGTTTAATTTGTTTGGTTAGTTAGTTTATTAAGGGGCCGTTATCCGTTGCGAAAACGGTCCCTTTTTTCTTATTAATTATTTAAGTTATTTCTCTGTGCCAATTGCCTACCGGCAGGCAGGTCTGGGATAAAAAAAATATAAAAATGAATGCATTTAATCTTTTGACAGTATTAACACTACTAAGTCTTTTTCAATGTTCTAAAAAAGAAATTAATACGGCTGTCGATAATGAATTTAAGCCCAATCTGCTTATTATCCAAACCGATGAGCATAACTTTCGAACATTAGGTTGCTACCGCGACCATCTTAGCCACGAACAGGCATTTATTTGGGGAGAAGGAAACAATGTAGAAACACCAAACATAGATTTCCTGGCTGACAACGGTATGGTTTTTACAAAATATTATGCTGCCACACCAGTATGTTCGCCATCGCGCGGAACTTTAATTACCGGAATGTATCCACAGCACACAGGAGTGCCGAAAAACGATTTGCCGTTAAAAGACGGATTGATTACCTATTCGCAAGTGTTAAGTGAAAATGGTTACAAAACCGGATTTATCGGTAAATGGCACCTCGATGGTACGGGTAAACCGCAATGGACACCCGAACGCCGGTTTGGTTTTAACGACAATAAATTCATGTATAACCGGGGCCACTGGAAAAAAATGGAAGATACACCAACCGGGCCTAAAGTGGCAGCTACAAACAACAAAGGAAATCCAACCTACGATTTAAATGGTGCCGACGAAACATCGTTTACCACCGATTTTCTCACCGACCGTTCCATTGATTTCATAGAAAAAAACAAGGAACATCCTTTTAGCCTCTATTTGAGTTATCCCGATCCTCACGGACCCGATAAAGTGCGTACTCCCTACGACAATATGTACACACACATGAATTTTGAAAAACCACGAACCTTTAATTTAAATAAGGATACTGTCCCTTCGTGGGCTAAACCAGAGAAAAATCCCAAACTAACACATGACCAGTATTTTGGAATGGTTAAGTGTATCGACGATAATATTGGCAGAATAATTACCTATTTACGTGAAAATGAATTGCTGGATAAAACCATAATTGTTTTTACTTCCGACCATGGCGATTTACGTGCCGAACACGGAAAACACAACAAAGGAAACCCGTTGGAAGCTTCGGCAAAGATTCCGTTTGTCGTTTATTATCCGGCAAAAATACCTGCCGGCAAAAGTGTGAAAAATGCCTTTAATACTGTCGATTTTGCACCATCGATATTAAATTTTATGGACCAAAAAGTACCGTCTCAAATGGTTGGCCGCGATTATTCAACACTTTTAGCCACTCCTGAAAACCAGAATGATTTCGAGGATATCACTTTTATGCGTTCTACAGGAACAGGCAAAGATGGAAGCTGGGTAGCAGCAGCCACCTCGCGCTACAAACTAATCTTATCGAAAAACGATGAGCCCTGGTTAATCGACATGGAAACCGATCCGGATGAGAAAATCAATTTTATTAATTATCCTGAAAACAAAGTTTTGGTAATGGAATTAGCGCAAAGACTTTCAGAGTATGCAAAAGAACAATCAGATCCGTTTTTGCAGGGTACCAAAATGGCAGATGATTTACAAAAACTGTTATAAATAACCTAAACCAGCTAAATCATGATATTAATAAAGCGTTCACAATTCATATTATCCGTTGCAATACTTTTATTTTTTTTTAATCAATGTACAGTACCTGAGAAATTGGATGATAAAAAACCAAACGTGGTCTTTATTATCGTTGATGATTTAAACGATTATGAAGGGGCATTTGGCGGCCATCAGCTGGCAAAAACACCCAACATAGATAAGTTGGCAAGCTCGGGAGTGATCTTTATAAATGCACACTCTAACCGTCCGGTTTGTGCTCCCTCCAGGAACAGCCTGTTTACAGGAGTATATCCTTTCGAATCGAAAGATTTCGGGTGGACGGCCCTCAAAGACCAGCCAGTCCTGAAAAACAATAAAACAATAATGGAACTTTTTGCTGAAAATGGCTACCATGTTATGGGCAGCGGGAAACTGCTTCACCATCACCGCAAAGATGTTTGGCACGAATGGGGAGTAAATATAAATAATTACGGCCCACTGGCTTTTAATGGTACCGAACCAGTTGGCCATCCTTCTGTGCCTGAGCCTTTCCGTAACATCGGCCCAATCGATGGTTCATTCGCACCTCTTTCTGATGTTCCTGTATTTCATGACAGTATTTCGAAAGGCAATAAAACAGGATGGCTTTACACTCGTAATAAACCCGGTTTTCTGGAGTATACCGACGATAACAATCGCGACCTTATGCCCGACGAAATGCATGCACAATGGGCTGCAAAACGAATTAAGGAGATGGAAGCTGGTGGTTCTGACCAACCATTTTTTATGGGAGTTGGATTTGTTCGTCCACACACCCCACTTTATGCACCTAAAAAATATTTCGATATGTTCCCTCTCGATGAGATTGACCTCTCAGAAATTAAAAAGGGTGATGCGGAGGATACACATTATAAAAACCTTTATCCGGCTACAACTAAAGGATTAAGGTATTACCGAACATTAAAAGAGTCGTACGGTGGCGATGCTGAACCTGGCCTGAAACATTTCCTGCAGGCCTACCTTGCCTGTGTTGCATTTGTCGACGAACAAATTGGCATTGTGGTTGATGCGGTTAATAACAGTGAATTCAAAGACAATACAATAATTGTTCTGGTAGCTGACCACGGCTGGCAAATGGGCGAAAAAGAATACCTGTTTAAAAACTCGCCATGGGAAGAAAGTACACGGATTCCTTACATCATAAAATCACCTGAAAGTAAAACCGGGGAAATGGTAACGCACCCTGTTTCATTAATCGATATTTACCCCACCCTGACCGACCTGTGCAACATTAAAGGAGACAATCGCAAAAATGAGGAGGGAGGAAGTATTGGAGGATTCAGCCTAAAACCATTTCTCAAAAAACCTGAAACTAAAAAGTGGGAAGGCCCAAATGGAGCACTCTCAGTAATTAGTAGCGAATCGGGTGACAAAGATGTAATGAAACAGACCTACTCTTACCGCACTGAAAACTGGAGATACATTCGTTATTCCGATGGTTCGGAAGAATTGTACCATAACAAAACCGATGCTTACGAATGGAATAACCTGGCTGATGATAAAGATTATCAGAAGAAAAAATCGAAGTTAAAGTCGGAAATGCTTGAAATTATTAAAAAACACAATCAAGATTATGAATAGATTAACTAAAATTTTTGTTGCATTAGCAATTGCTGCTGCATTTGCTGCATGTTCACAAACAAAACAGGGAGAAACCGAAAGGCCTAACGTTTTATTAATTGTTGTCGACGACCAGGGATATGGCGATTTTTCACCTTTCGAAACCCACTCTCCTGAAATATCGACACCAAATATGCAGCGATTGGCGGATGCCGGAACAATTTTCACACAGGCCTACACATCGGCACCGGTTTGCAGCCCGTCGCGCGCCGGATTGAATACCGGTAAGAACCAGTTTCGTTGGGATGAAAAAGCCAGTTGGGTACCCGGCTTGCCCGACAGGACAAAAACCATTGCCGAATATATGAAAGAGGCAGGTTACGCCACTGCCAGAATTGGAAAAGCAGATTTTGGCACCAATTATCATAAATTCGATGTTCGAGAACATCCGTCAAATCACGGTTACGACTACTTCCTGGGTTTTAGCGCCCACGCCCACGACTACTGGCTAACCTCGCAGGAAGCAGCCGACCGCACTCCCGACCCGAATGGTACAAGCGCTCACCTTGGACCGCTTATGGAAAACAAAGGGTATAAAAGTTATCCCGATGACGAATATATTACCGATATTTTTACAGATGAGGCTATCAAATATTTAAAAACAAAAAAAGAGAATCCGTTTTTTTTAACACTCAGCTACAACTCTGTACATCATGTTATTCACGAGGTGCCACAAAAATACCTCGATAAATACGATGTTAAGCCAATACATAATTACCACCGCGACAGCATGGAAGTTTTTGGCCGTCAGAAACCGGGTTCGTATTCAGCATACTACGAAAAATACACCAGGCTTGGTACTATCCAGGATGAAGATATGCGCAAATTTTATCTGGCTAACCTCAATTGCCTCGACGATAACCTGGGACGTGTTTTTGATGCTTTAAAAGACGAAGGACTCGATGATAACACTGTTATTATTTATGTAGGCGACAACGGTGGCTCGCCGTTAACCGGGGCGGTTAATGCGCCTTTGTCGGCAGGGAAATATTCGCTTTGGGAAGGCGGAATCCGCGTTCCGATGGCAATTATCTGGCCAGGAAAAGCTGAAAAAGGAAAAGTTCAGGATAATTATGTTTCTGCAACCGATATTCTTCCGACTATTGCACAGGCAGCAAATATCGAACTTATAGACGAGACTTTAGACGGAATCAGCCTTCTTAATCCTGACAACAACAGGCTTTTGGTATGGCGCTGGGGCAATACCTGGGCTGTTAGAAAAGGATCCTGGAAACTAACCAATACAAACGAAAGCTGGGGCAAAGGCAGGCCATCAAAAATGTATATTAAACCAATTTCCGACGACTTAAGTTTGAAATTGTTTAACCTTGACGAAGACCCGGGAGAACGAAATAACCTGGCAGAAAAATTCCCTGATAAAGTTGAGGAACTCGAACTTGAATACAGTGATTGGGTAGCTCAGAACAGTGGTAAATATTAAGTAAATAGGTATTTAATGGGTGTAAAAGCGTCATAATTATAGCAAAACCTTTTTTCTGTCTATGAAACTAAAACTGGTTTATATCATTTTTATTTTTTGCTCACAGGTATTGTTTGCACAAGAACATGAAAGTTATTTTTTATCGCTTGATGGGAAATGGGGAATAATATTTGACCATGAAAATATAGGTTTAGACAGTACCTGGTATCTCGATAAAAATTTTGATGCACATACAGCCATTCGTCAAATTGATGTTCCCTCTTGCTGGGAGGAATACAAAAAGAACTACGAAGGCGTGGCTTTTTACCGCAAAAAGTTTACACTTCCCAAATCGTGGGAAAACAAAATCCTTGAACTAAAATTTGATGCTTCAAACTATAAAACGGAAGTTTGGATAAACGACCAGCCTGTTGGTTTTCACGAGGGCGGTTATACGCCTTTTAGTTTCCGCATTGATAAGCTGGCCAAACCTGGCGAAGAAAATACACTTACTGCAAGGGTGATTGGCCCCATAATTCTAACTGACCAGCGAATTGACGGACTGGGGCGCCAGGAAGTGCCCATGTGGCGGGGTGCTATTGCAGGAGGAATATGGCAACCGGTAAATATTTATGCCTCCGGTACTACAAGGATTGCCGATGTATTTATTAAGCCGGATATCAGAAATAATACAGCTTCTTTTAATATTGAAATTGAAAATACCGAAACAGGCATTCGCTCGTCTGAAATCAGCCTTAAAATTTATTCGAAAGACAACAAGGTAGTTGCCAGCCGGGAAGAAGAGATTAAAATTGTTCCGGGGAAAAATAAATTACGTTGGGAGTTAACCATTCCTGATGCCGAATATTGGTCGGTTGAAAATCCATATTTATATAATGCTGAAATAGAAATAAATACAAATGATAAGTCGGCAGACCGATGGTCGGCAAATTTTGGTTTACGCGAATTTACCGTTAAAAACAATAAATTTTATCTGAATGGAAAACCTATTTACCTGAAGGCTGCTTTCTTCGAGGGATTGTACCCTGTAAAACTGGCTTATCCCGACAGCCGAGAGATGGCCGTAAAAGAGATTCAGCTGGCTAAGGAGGCTGGTTTTAATATGATTCGTCCGTGGCGAAAACCTGCGCCGCCAATGTGGTTCAACTTGTGCGATTCGATAGGAATGTTAACAGTTGGAAGTCTGGCCGTTGAGTGTATGACCCGTCCCATTTCCACATCCCGGTTACCGTTTGTTGTCGAGAACGAACTGCGAAAAACCATACTTGCCAACCGGAACCGAACTTCCATTGTCCAATGGGAACTGTTTAACGAAATTCACCGCCCGGTACTTACTCAGATGCTCAATTCCATGTCGGTACTTGCCCGCGAACTTGACCCTACGCGATTGATTCTCGACGAATCGGGAGGCTGGGGAGAAGGAGCAAAAATATACCTTCCTTACCAACGTACTGCTCAACGCTTTAACGACATTCACCATTACAGTGGTTCGCAGGTACACGAACAGGAATACAACGGTTATTTAACTATGACAAAAACACCGGAGGAAATGGAGGGAATGGGCTTTGGAATAGTAAAACCTTACGGACGAAATGTTGTGCCAGGACTAATGTCGTACGTTTCGGAGCTCGGATATGGCAGTTTCCCCGACTTAACCTTAAGCAACCGGCTTTTTGAAACCCATGGAAATCCAATAGTTGCACCATCAGTATATCATAAAAAACTGGCAAAAGAGACTGAATTGGCACTCCAAAAAATGGGATTCGAAAAATTGTATCCCGATATACAGAAATATTATCTGGAGCAACAAAAAATGCACGGTATTGCCAACAAGCGAATTATTGAGGCTGTACGAAGTAATCCCGATGTTGCAGGTTTTTGTGTGCATGCCCTTGTTGCCGGCGACTGGGTAATTGGTGCAGGCCTGCTCGATTTGTGGCGTAATCCGAAAACACTGGTTTACGACATGACCAGAGAAGCCAGCCAGGAACAAATAGTTGCTATCCGTATCCTTCCACGAAATATTTATGCCGAAAAAGGTGCAAGACTGGAAATTACAGGAATCAGTGAGTTAGATACAGAATCCACCACAATTTCAATAAAAATTAAATCTGAAAAAGGGAAGGTAGTTTTAAGTAATGATTTTGAAAAAGATTTTCAGAACGGTATTTCAAAGTTGTTTGTCGAAATGTTAAATACGGATAAATGGCAGGGCAGTTATACTGTTAACGTTCAAATTAGTGATAAATCGGGTAAGCTAATAACTTCAAATTCGCAGCCTTTTGATGTTTTTACTTCAAAACAACTGCAAACTCCTGATACAAAAATTGCTATTGTCGACCCGGCAAATACCCTAATTCCGTTTCTTCAAGAAAGTAAAATCAATTTCGTCTCATTTAGTTCAGAAACTAACCCAAACACATTGGTTCTTGTGGGTAAGGCTTTAAAACAAAATTCAAAATATACTGAACAGGTTAAAGCAGTTAAAGAGTTTGTAAATAATGGTGGATATGCCATTTTTCTGGAAGTACCGGGGGAAAATGTCCCCGGCTTTAACCGCACACTGGAAGAGGTAGAAACTGAGGTTCTGCCATTTGGTGCACAATTACTTTCAAAATGGCAAACGCTGGGCGCCTGGATGCCCAAATCGCATATTGTTAAGGAACATCCTGTTTTTAAAGGATTGCCAACAAATCTGATTATGCACGGAGTTTACGAAAACGTACACCCTCAAACTTCAATGGTAAAACAACAGGGTGATTACATTGCCGGGCTCGTTGGTACCGACCATTTCCCAGACCAAGATATTATGCTGAGGCATTACAACGGCCCGGGAGAAACCTGGTGGGCAGCTGATGTTCTGGAAACTAAATTAGGAAAAGGAAAGATGTTGCTTTCAACTTTTAACTTAATTGATAATCTGGGAAAGGACCCGGTTGCGGAGAAGATATTATTTAATATGATTGAGTTTGCAGATAAACAATGACGATAAATTTCTATTATACAATTATTTTGGTATTGGGAAGTATCTGCACGACTTTCGGACAGGAGGTAAAAATGGAACTGGAAGCAGAAAAGGCGACACTTACCGGTACGGCACAAACTGCTAACTGTGATAATGCTTCCGGAGGACAGATGGTTAAAGGACTGGATAACGGTGAAGCCAATTCGGTATTTTTCGAAAAAATTAACCTGCCCGAAGCAGGTGATTATTTTGTGACGATTAGCTATTATTCCGTTAACAGCCGGAATTTTAGCTATAAACTTAATGACGGAGCAGGGCAAAGTGGGCAAGTCGATGCTTCAGGAGCCTGGTGTTACCAGGGAGGGGTGCCGGGAGAACACGTTTTTAAACTAATATTTACGCAGGGAGATAATAGTTTACGATTCTATAATTCTCCCATCATCGATAAAATTATGGTATCCTCTGATACAGCAGCCCGCGCAGCTTCTGCCATTTATGTAAGTGAAAATTCAGGCGACGATAATAACGACGGACTAAAACCGGAGACTGCAATCCGGTCGCTCGAAAAGTTAAATTCAATAAAACTTCTGCCTGGCGATTCAGTGTTATTCAAATCGGGCGACATATTTGCAGGACAGCTTTTGGTTCAGAGTGAGAGCGGCTCAGAAAATAACCCGGTTGTATTTAGTAATTACGGCGGGGGTGAACTGCCAATTATCAACGGGAACGGTTTTTTGTCTGCTATCTATGTTGTTAACAGCGGATATCTTCAGTTTTCTAATCTGGAGATTACGAATAACGGAGGGCCTGCCCAGCCCGGAGATTCTGAGGAATTACGCTACGGAATCTATTTTCAGAATTCCTACACCGACGGGACAGTTTTTAATCATTACCGGCTAAATCACCTCACTTTTAAAAATATTTACCCCACCGTTGAGGTAACTGACGATGATAAAACCGGTGTGAACGGCCATGCAATTTTCACCAGCGGTTCGTGGGGAGATGAAATACATCCCACGCGCTTTGAAGATATGCAGGTGACCAACTGCTATTTTACAAGAACAGCAAGGCATGCACTGATAATTAAGGCTACCAACAATTTGCTCATCAAAAACAACCTTTTCGAACATGTAGGAGGGGCAGGCATGGTGATTGGCAGCGCCTGTTCAAATATTCTTGTTGAAAAAAATATTACAGACCATACCGGATCATCCATTGACAGCCGGATGGCAGGCCGGGGAAGTGGAATATGGTGTTATCGTGCTACCAATCTTACCGTCCAGTACAATAAATTTATGTTTGCGCGGGGAATTCACGACTCATACGGAATGCACATCGATATTGGTAATCGCAACGTAGTTTACCAATACAACTATAGTGTTGGCAATGAAGGTGGCTTTGTGGAAATTCTTGGTAAAAATGTAAATGTTGGATACAGATACAACTTAAGCATAGCCGATGGTTGGCGTAAACGCGGAAACAGGTTCGGACAAATTTTCTGGCTGTCAGGGTGGTCGGGCGATCCGAAAAATCCGGTGGGTTCCGATAGTATATTTATTTATAATAATTCGGTTTACGTGCCCGATACAATTGCTCCCGGAATATACATAGTTGAGCAAACCAGATACGCCCGGATATATAACAACATTATAAATGTTGCAAATGAATTTGGCCCAATTGAAATTAAAAACAATGCCTTCTATAACGACTTCGATAATAATATCTGGTATGGCAATATTCCTGATACCGATGAAGATGGTGAAACTTATCGGGGAGAAAATGCATTGACTTCAAATCCTGTTTTTGCCGATGAAATAGTTGCCGATTCTTCCGGTTTTATCTTACAACCGGGTAGCCCTGCCATTGGTGTTGGGAAGTTGATTTTTAATTCAGGGATTTCTCATCCACACGATTATTTCCATAACAATGGTGGCGTAGATTTTTATGGGAATGTCGTTTCAACTCAAACTCAGCCAAGTATTGGGGCTTACAATGGTGAAGGAATTGAAGTAGGGATATTTAATGCATTTGAATTTGAGAAGTCAATTAAAATGTATCCTAATCCGGTTATAAATAATAAACCGTTAAATATTGAAATTCCATCGGATATTAATACCCGGGATCTGTCAATTCAAATCGTTGATATTACAGGAAAACTTAGGTACGAAAAGTTATCGGGGAATCAAAATAAAATTGTGTTAAATACAAAAGAACTGCCTCGTGGAAGCTACCTTGTAAAGGTAAAAGCGGGCAATTACACAGAAAACAAATATTTGTTTGTATTGTAAAACGTATTAAAACTGGTTATGAAGAAAGAAAATATTACAACTATTGCTATGCTGCTGGTTACTGTTCTGTTGTTTTTTGGTTGCACTCAAAAAAATAAATCGGATAAAAACCAAAATCAGCAATTATCAAAACCAAACCTGGTAGTAATTATGGCCGACGATATGGGTTATGCCGACGTGGGATTTAATGGATGCAAAGATATTCCTACTCCCAATATCGACAGGATTGCAGAAAATGGTGTGGTATTTACCAATGCTTATACAACTTATTCGGTTTGTTCGCCCAGCAGGGCAGGATTTATTACCGGAAGGTATCCACAGCAGTTTGGTTACGAGCGTAATGTACAATACAGGGTGAACGACCCGGATATGGGACTGTCGAAAGATGAAACCACGCTTGCAACATTTTTAAAACAGGCGGGGTATAAGTCTGGTGTAATCGGGAAATGGCATTTGGGAGCACATATTACCAACCATCCGTTAAACCGTGGATTCGATGAGTTTTACGGGCACCTGGGCGGCGGACACCGTTATTTCCCTGAGGAGCTGACGATTGATAATAGTTACGCTGCAACCGATGAAAGCCAAAGTTACCGAACATGGATTATGCGTAACCACGACCACGAAAAAACGGACGAGTACCTGACCGACGAATTTTCAAACGAAGCCGTACAATTTGTCGAACGGTATAAGGATGAATCCTTCTTTTTATACCTGGCTTATAATGCCCCTCACACCCCAATGCAGGCCACCGAAAAATACCTTTCGCGGTTTCCTGATATTCAGAATAAAAAAAGAAAAACGTATGCAGCTATGGTTAGTGCAGTTGACGATGGTGTTGGAAGAGTTCTCGATAAACTAACCGAATTGGGTATTGAAGAAAATACGATGATTTTTTTTCTGTCCGACAACGGAGGCCCCGAACAACATAACGCATCTGATAATGGTGTTTTAAGAGATGGAAAAGGTTCTGTTTACGAAGGTGGTTTCCATGTGCCTTTTGCAATGCAGTATAAGGCTGAAATAAAAAACGGCACATTTAACAAACCGGTTTCTGCAATGGATATATTTGCAACAATGGTAGCAATTACAGGCACTCCGGAAAGCGAAGAGAAACCGTTGGATGGCGTTAACCTTCTGCCTTATTTAAAAGGGGAAAAAAATGGAACTCCCCACGAAAATATTTACCTGCGCAAGTTCGACCAAAAGAGTTTTGCAGTACGTCACAACAACCACAAACTTATAACCAAAGAGAATGGCTCAATTCGCGAACTTTATAATCTAAAAGAAGATATTGGCGAGAAGAAAAATATAATTTCAGAATCACCTGAAATTGGAAGCCAGATTGACTCTTTACGGATTGAATGGAATAAAAAATTAAAGGAGCCCGCATTTCTGGGATTGATACATACCGATGCATGGCAAAAAAGAAAAAAGAACAGTAAAAAATAAAATTATGCAAAAGATTTTTACGATAGTTATGATATTGGCTCATTTGATTTCAACCGGGCAAAACGATTGGGAAAATGAGCAGGTTATCAGTATTAACAAGGAGCCGGTTCATGCAACTTTTTTCCCACTGAGTTCGGTAGATGAGGTATTTAAAGATGGAATGAAGTCGGAATGGGTGCAGCTGCTAAACGGAACCTGGAAGTTCAATTGGGTGCCAAATGTTGAAAACCGGCCAATGGACTTTTATCAAAACGGTTTTGATGCCTCCGGATGGGACGATATTCCTGTTCCGGCTAACTGGCAAATGCACGGATACGGAACTCCAATTTATACCAATATTGAATACCCGTTTGATAAAAATCCTCCCAAAATTAGAGGGATAAACGGTAATCCGGTAGGGTCTTATGTCAAAAGTTTTAGTGTTCCTGAAAACTGGGACGACCGCGAAATATTTATTCATTTCGATGGGATTTTATCAGCATTTTATATTTGGGTGAACGGGGAAAAGGTAGGATACAGTCAGGGAAGTTTCACGCCTGCCGGGTTCAACCTGACGAAATATCTGCGAAAGGGTGAAAATAAAATTGCTGTGCAGGTGTTCCGCTGGAGCGATGGTAGTTACCTCGAAGACCAGGATGGATGGCGCCTTAGTGGTATTTTTCGCGATGTGTACCTTTATACAACACCTAAAACACAAATTCAGGATTTTTGGGTTACAACCAATTTAGATGAAAACTATACCGATGCTGAAATTACGTTAAAAGTCAACTTAAAAAACTACGATAAAAAAGTATTTAAAAATGGCTCGGTTGAGTTTAAATTAATGGATTTAACCGGGAATGAAGTTGATGTAGCCGGAAACCTGTCGAAAACAGTATTGAAAGTAAAATCTGGAGAAAGTGCCGAATTAGTTTTTAACGGTACAGTTTCTGCCCCGTTAAAATGGACACACGAAACGCCTAACCTTTACAAGGTGGCTGTAACATTAAAAAACAGCAAAGGCGAGGTTGCCGAGGTAGTCGCCTGCAACACCGGATTCCGCGAAATTGAAATTAAAAACCGTGAGTTTTTACTAAATGGAAAACCCGTATTGTTTAAAGGAGTAAACAAGGTTGAACACCATCCTGTGCATGGAAAATATGTACCGCGTGAGTGGCTCGAGAAAGAGGTTCTTTTAATGAAACAGCACAATATTAATTCAATTCGTACTGCCCACTATCCACACGATCCTTATTTGTACGAATTATGCGACAAACACGGAATTCTTGTTGTAGACGAGGCAAATGTAGAGTCGCACGGAATGAGATACACCGAAGAGTCGCTGGCAAAAGATCCGGCATGGGAAAAAGCGCATGTTCAGCGAACCCGGTCAATGATTCAGCGCGATAAAAATTACCCGAGCGTGGTTATGTGGTCGCATGGAAACGAAGCTGGTAATGGGGTAAACTTTGTTGCTATGAATGATGAAGCACACCGCCTCGACCATACCCGACCAACACATTATCATTTTAGCGATGAGCCTGTTACCTGCGATGTATTGGGAGGTGGTTTTAAAGGTAAAAATACATTCGGACGTTATCACTCCATAAAACAACTTGAACAGGTTGCGGCTATTGATGATGACAGACCATTTTTATTTAACGAGTACGCCCATGCCATGGGTAATGCCATGGGTAACCTGCAAGAATACCAGGATGTGTTTGAGAAATATCCGCATATGATTGGTGGCCATATCTGGGACTGGGTTGACCAGGGAATTCTTCAAAAAACAGATAATGGCGAAGAGTGGTACGCATATGGTGGCGATTTTGGCGACCAACCAAACGACAAAAACTTCTGTTTGAACGGAATTGTTTTCCCTGACCTGGAGGTAACTCCAAAAACCATTGAAGTAAAAAGGGTGTTTCAAAATATTGGTTTTCAGTTAAATAAAAATAATAACTCTCTAACCATTACAAATAAGAATCAGCACAAATCGCTTGATAATGTTATTTTTTTATGGCAGGTTTTGGAGAACGGAAAGCCTGTTAAAACAGGGTATTTTAAGAAAGATATTCAGCCCGGTGACAGCAAAGATGTTTCCGTTCCAACAAAAGAGCTCAAATTTGACAACGATAAAGAGTACCTGTTAAATATTTCGGCAAAACTTGATGAAGCAACAAGTTGGGCTCCGGCAAATTTTGAAATTGCCTACGACCAGTTTGTCCTTCAGGAATGGGATTTTAATATTGAAATCACATCATCATCAAAAAAAATAAGCACAACGGAAACAGAAGATATTATTACAATCAGTGGAGATGAGTTCACTCTTAAATTTGATAAAAACAAAGGAATTATTTCAGAATATATTTTAAACCGGGAAAATATCATTCAATACGGTCCGCAACTTAATGTATGGCGTGCCCCAACCGATAACGACGGTTCGTATTTCCCCGAATCGGAGAATAAAAGGATGTGTAAAGCCTGGCTAGATGCAGGATTAAAAGATATGGTTAATACCCTGAATAGTTTGGAAATAAAATCTACCGAAGAAAATAAGATAACGTTTGTTGCCGGTTATACTTTAACCAATACAACAAAAACCGATGGATTTAATTACAAGGTAAAATATACTGTTTTTGCCGACGGGCATTTTACAATGGACACAAAAGTTAATCCATTTGGTAATCTCCCTAATTTACCAAAATTGGGGTATCAGATGGTTTTTGATGATGAATTTATTAACTTCGAATGGTATGGCCGCGGTCCTCACGAAAGTTATAACGACCGAAAAGTAGGGGCACTAATCGGTATCTGTTCCGGAACAGTTGACGAACAATTCACAAACTACATAGTGCCGCAGGAAAATGGTAACAAAACAGATGTGCGCTGGGCAAAACTTACAAACGACAAAGGTACAGGGCTGGTAGTTTCAGGAAATACACCTTTGGAAACTTCTGTACATCATTACAGTACCAATACTCTATCGGATGCAGTGCATACATTCGAGCTAAAAAAAGAAGATAAAACATACTGGAATATCGACTATCGCCAGGGTGGATTGGGCGGTAACAGTTGTGGCCCACAACCACTCGAGAAGTATTTGTTAAAACCAGAACCGGTTCAGTTTAAATTAACTTTTAAACCTATGAAATAATGAAGCTTAAAACATTATTACTTACAATACTTTCATTAATGACAGTTTGTGTTTACTCATGTGAATACGACGATACTGACATAAATAACGATAATAAAAGCCAGTCGGGTAAACAGCCAAATATCATATATATTCTTGCCGACGACATGGGCACGTACGATTTGGATTGTTACGGGCAACAAAAAATAAAAACGCCTGTAATAGACAAAATGGCCACCAAAGGTATACTGTTTACCCAACACTATGCCGGCAGTACTGTTTGTGCTCCATCACGCGGAACTTTAATGACAGGCCTGCACACCGGAAGAGGATACATTAAAGGTAACTTTGCTATGGAAAATGAAGGAAACCTGCCATTGCCAAACAAAACCGTTACGGTTGCCGAATTAATGAAAAAGGCCGGATACATAACAGGTATTATGGGCAAATGGGGGCTTGGCGGGCCAAACGACAGCGGTCATCCAAATAACCAGGGATTCGATTATTCGTATTGTTACCTCGACCAACGATTGGCTCATGAGTACTATCCCGACTATTTATGGAAAAACCGGGAAAAGGTTCCGCTCAACAACCAGTACAGTCACGACATTTTTGCCCAAGAGGCTTTAAACTTCATTAAACGGAATAAAGAAAATCCATTTTTTTTATACCTGCCTTTTACAATCCCACACGGAAAATATCAAATCCCTGATAATTCGGATTATGCAAAAGAATCATGGACTGACAAACAGAAAAACTATGCCGCTATGATTACCCTGATGGATAAAGATATTGGCCGGATTTTTTCGTTACTCGACTCTTTGAACTTGGATGAAAATACCATCGTTTTTTTCGCGAGTGATAATGGCCCTGTAAAAGAGATGAGTAAAGCTTTTGAAAGCAATGGTCAATTCAGAGGCTATAAATCCGATTTATACGAAGGAGGTATAAGGGCACCTCTTGTGGTCAGGTGGCCTGGGAAAATAGACCAAGGGGCGACTTCAAACCATATTTCGGCATTTTGGGATATGCTGCCTACATTTTGCGAACTGGCCGGAGTGTCTGTACCCGAAAATATTGATGGGATTTCTCTTTTACCCGAATTGCTAAACCAACAGCAAAAGGAACACGAATTCCTTGTTTGGGAATATTTTAGTTATAACTATGGCTGGAAACCCGGCTCCGAAAATCCCCGAAATCAATTACAAAGTCAGGCAGTGCGTATGGGAAAATGGAAAGGTGTAAAAAAAGGTTTGAAAAATAATCCGGAGTCCCCATTCGAACTTTACGACCTTTCGAAAGATATTGGCGAACAAAATAACCTGGCAGAGGAGCATCCCGAAATTGTAAAACAGATTGAGAAAATAGTGGAGGATGAACGTTCTGATTCTGAATTCTTTAAAAAATAGACACATATGAAAACTTTAGCAAACCTGTTTTTCTTGTTAATTCTGATATCACAGACAGGTTGTATTCGAAAGGATAAAAGTGACAGGGAAACAATTTTAATGGACAGCAACTGGCAATTTATTAATGAAGACATTAAGAGAGCAGAAAAGCCTTCAACAAAAACAACAGATTGGGAAACGGTTACTGTCCCCCACGACTGGGCTATCTCGGGCGAATTCGACGAAAATAACGACAGCCTTACCGTTCTGGTTTGGGAAGATAACGAACGTGTACCAAGCCTGCGTACAGGAAGAACAGGGGGATTGCCCCATGTGGGGGTGGGTTGGTACCGGAAAAATCTGGATATTCCTTCTGCCTGGAAAGATAAAAAAGTAAGTATCGAGTTCGATGGGGTAATGAGCAATGCTAAAGTTTATCTAAACGGCAATTTCGTGGGAGAATGGCCTTATGGTTATGCATCGTTTGGCTTCGACCTGACAGAATATGTAAATTTTGGTGGCGAAAATATCCTTGCCGTGAGGGCGGAGAATAAACACAGATCGGCGCGCTGGTACCCCGGTGCCGGAATTTACCGGAATGTAAGGATGATTGTAACCAACCCAACTCATGTAAAACAATGGGGAACTTACATTACAACTCCAAACCTGGCAGCCGGGAAAGGCGACGTTAATATTGCCACAACAATTCTTAATCAGGGAAAGGAGAAAATAACACTGGTGACAGAAATTGTTGATGATTCAGGAAATGTTATTGTTTCTGATAGCGAAGAGACTGAAATTGACACTGAAGGTACAGTTAAACAAATCCTAACTGTAAGCTCGTATAAATTATGGTCGGTTGAAAAACCTGTCCTTTACAAAGCAATTTCAAAAATAATGAAAGATGGGCAGTTGGTTGATACCTACGAAACAACATTTGGATTTCGATTTATCGAGTTCACCAATAATAACGGATTCTTTCTGAACGGCGAACGTGTTCAGCTGAATGGTGTTTGCCTGCATCACGATTTGGGTCCTCTGGGGGCCGCCGTTAATTACAGTGCACTTGAATATCGAATGAAAATGCTTCAGGAAATGGGTTGTAATTCAATTCGTACCAGCCATAACCCGCCAACACCGGAGATGTTGCAACTTGCTGACGAAATGGGGTTTCTGATTATCGATGAAGCTTTTGATGAGTGGAAATTTGCTAAATGTAAAAACGGTTATCATGTGCTTTGGGATGA
>JBDLJS010000005.1:0-62204 GCA_039714235.1 Bacteroidota bacterium
AGTATAAAGAACAGGATAACTATTCCAAAAAACTTTCCCCTGATGATTTGATTATTCATCATTCTTATTTTAATTGATTATTTTTCCTTTTTTATAATATTAAGGTTCAGAAAATTTCCTTTTCTCTCCCTCTTTTAGCGACACTTTACTATCTCTATTATTGATTCTAATTATGCACGTACCTCCTATCTTTGAAAAAATAATTGCTGACTTCAATTTTCCATTCTCCCAATCCATATCTACTTCAAAACCACCTCTTGCACACAAACCATTAACACTTCCGGTTGACCATGCTGAAGGTACAGCAGGTAAAAGATGTATGATAAAATTTCCTTCTTGATCTTTCATATGGCTTTGAATCAGCATTTCTGCAATACCAGCTGTTGCTCCAAAATTCGCATCGATTTGAAAAACTCCCCGGGCGTTAAGCATATTATTCTTCATACTTGAATTCAATAAATCCTGTAAACATTGGTATGCTTTTTCTCCATTTAAAAACCTTGAATGCATTAATTGTGAATGTGCAGCACTCCAACCTCTGCCACCTTGTCCATTGCTTTGTCGCCATGCCAGATTTTTTATAGCAGCTTCTAATAATTCCGGTGTATCCTTTGTGATTAATGAAAATGGGTGCACTCCGAGTAAATGAGATAGGTGCCTGTGTCCTAGTTCTGCTTCTTTTAGTTCTTCTTTCCATTCCATAAAACGACCGCTTTTATCGATGGAGAAAGTACGTAGTTTTTTTTCTGCTTCAATGATTCTTTTACACACCTCATCCTGAATATTTAAAATACCTGCGGACTCTAATGTCGCATTAAACACAGCCCTAATAACCGACAAATGATAACTTGAAGTAGAATTGATTCTAAGTTTTCTACCCGTTTCTTCATCTAAATATGCATTTTCGGGCGAAGTAGAAGGCACAAAATGTAACGTTCCTTCGGAGTCGGCAATTAATACATCTAATATAAATTGACTTGCCCCACTTAGCAATGGATAAAGCCTTTCTTTAAGGTACGTTTGATCCTGTGAAAACTCATAATGATCCCAAAGATTCATAACCATCCAGGCTCCAGCCAGCGGATCTAATACACCGTTATTAAATTGGGACTCGAGAGTTGAAGCTGATGCAGTTACCCTACCAAAGGGATTTGATGCGGTTCCAGAAAACCAACCGTTAGCATTGTACATCTTTTTAGCAAGTGGTTTGCTTATTTCTGTTATCTGTTCAAACCAGTTTGTAAGGGGATTAATTGTTTCTGATAAATTGGTCACATCTGCAGGCCAATAGTTCATCTGAAGATTTACGTTTTGATGATAGTCGGCTTCCCATGGAGCCCATTCCCTCGCGTTCCATTTGCCCTGTAAGTTAGCAGGAAGAATTGCTGGTCCGCGGGAACTTCCCATTAACAAATACCTGCCAAATTGAAATAATTGTACAATTAGCCCATTGTCTTCCGCTCCATTTTTAAATGCTTCCAGGCGTTTGTCGGTAGGCAGGGAATCATTTGGAGATATGCCTAAATTGAGCGAAACACGATTGAACATTGAACTGTGTTCTCTTGTATGTGAATCGATCAATTGTTTCCACGATTTGTTTTGAACTTTTTCTAATACTTGTTCCGCTTTTTCCCCGGGATCGATGGAAGCATCAAAGTTTAGCAGAGACAAATTATAATCGGTAGCCGCCGTAAAGACAAGAATTATTTCATTCGCATGTTTTATGACTAAATCCTTATTAGTGTTAAGTATACTACCTCCTGACACTCTACCTATCATACGTCCTGCAAAACGCATGTGTTTGCCACCTTCTCCCGATCCCCCTGCATTGGCATCATATGCATCCGGTGCTTCAATATCAACTATTTGTCCGTCAATATTCAATTTCCCATCGGCCAGAGAAGTAACGATTGCATCTTTATGACGTTGCAATCCAATGGTACAATTTAATTCTCCGGTTGAATGCAGGCGAATACAAAGCACGTCGTCCACGGCTGAAATAAATGATTCTCGGATAATTTCAGCATCTCCTGATTTATAGCTCACCCTGCAAATACCGGTAGACATATCAAGTTCCCTATTGTAATTTGATACTGAACCTTGTTCGTTGAATTTAATATTTAGGTCGGCAAATGGTTCATACGAACGAAACGAAGTTGGTAAGGCGGTAAGATTTGCCACGCCAAAATCGTGGGCTTTACTGTATTCACCTGACAAAACCATCGTCTGGATCACTGTCAGATTTTTACGAAAATCTTCGGCATAGGGATTGGTTTGGTTACCAGCCCACAAACTCTCTTCATTAATTTGAAATCGTTCGGTGTCGATTCCGCCAAAACTCATTGCTGCCAATCTTCCGTTTCCCAGGGGGAAAGCATCGGTCCACTTTTCTGCGGGTGATTGATACCATAACTTTATATTGGAGTCCTTGTTTTCAATTACTCGTTTAGTACAAGCCGAAAAGGTTATGATTATAAGAATGAGTAAATGAATTAGTTTATTGTTTTCCATATCTCAAGAGATTTAATGTTGATAAAAACAAACGGTTTAAATGAATTCCCTCGTAGCAAGCTGAGGAGCTATCTCATCCAAAATATTTTTCTAATATTTCCGATTAGTAAGAATTTAGTAGATAAAACCAGCAGCTAATATATTCTCAAAAATATTTCAACTTCACATGGCCAATTTCAGTATGACAGTTCGGTATTAGTCCGACAAATAGTTTTGTAAAAGAAAGGGCAGAAATATACATCCCTGCCCTACTTTTCTAACTAACCAAACTAATTTATATGCGAAAAACTAGTATTCTAATTATAACCAGGGTTTTGTTCTAATACAGCTTCTGTATTTCGTTCAATCTCGCTGGCAGGGATAGGCCATAATTTGTGATAATCATCGATATAACCTGATGACATTATATTGTGCTCATCTACTCTTTCTTTTTGCAAACCTAATCGAATTAGAGTAATTACACGTTGTTCTTCAAAGCACAATTCTCTGGCTCTTTCATCAAGAATGTAGTAAATATCCACATCACCTGCAGCAACAGGAGCAGCATTAGCCCTTGCTCTTACTGTATTAATATCTTTAGCAGCGTTTGTCTGATCACCTTTTCCCAAATATGCTTCGGCTCTTAATAAATAAGTTTCTGCAAGCCTAAAATAATAGGTATCATTAAAGGTTTGATTTGCACCATTATTGGTTTGTCCTGTTTCAGGATTCGAAATAACTTCGTCCGGGAAATTACCAATAGGTGCTGTTTTTGCAAAAATTGCTGACCACCACCTGTTAAGGGCGTTATTAAATCCATCAATAGCACCACTCTCAATAATATATTGACCAAAATAGGCAGATTCCGGATTATTTGCTTTTATATCTCGAATAATGTTATATTCCGAATTGCGCATATCGTTTGGATCATCCCAAATATCCCATAAAACATATGGATTTGGATTCAACCAACCAATACCCCGGCCACCATGCTGGCTGGAGTGCCCAAAAAACAATGGTTTACCATCAGAATCACCAGTTAATTGCCAATACACTGCTCCTAAAAAACGAGTCATCATGTTGGCTCGGCCACCACCATCCACCAGGTACTCAAATTGGTCAACCCAGATTGCTTCGGTATTTAGGCCACCTTGTCCATTATGATTTTTGTTTCCTCTTCTGAACAGGTCCCAATACACATCACCGGGTTCATCTACCCTCGTACCAAACCGTTCAGTCATTAAAGCATATTCAGGATCATTAATGACTTCTGAAGCAGATGAGATTGCTTTATCCCACTCTTGCCTGATAATATAAATCTCAGTTAGAGCGTGTTGGGCGGCTGCTTTTGTTAACCTGCCATCTTCTTTCAACTCTGATTGAATTGGAAGATTTTGTTCAGCAAAAGTTAAATCGGAAACAACCCGATCCCAAACGGCATCACGCGAAGCTCTTACAAAATCTCTTTTAGGAGCGGTAATTTCTTCCAGCACAATAGGGACACCTCCAAACAAGATCCCTAGTAACCTGTATGAATAACCGCGTAAAAAGGTTGCCTCAGCTTTAATGCTTGTACGAACTGATTCATCAGGAAAAACAACTTCTTCATTATCGATTCTCCCCAATAAAGTATTACAATCAAAAATAATTCTGTAACAATCAGACCAGACTCCCCTGGGATATCTACTTTCCGGATTAAGGTTGTCTCTGTATGAATTTAAATGATGTGCTATTCCATGATTGTCATGTGCCACATCGGATGGATGATGAAAAGTCATTATCTGTGTTCCATTACTATACTGAGTATGCATTAATTCTCCCATTTTCTGATAGGAACGTGCAACTGCAGAATTAAAATCGCTTGGTTTTGCAAATGAATTTACAGGTGCATAAAAATCAAGGGGTTCTTCTTCTAACCAATTATCTTCGTTACAAGAAATAAATGCAACGGTTACTAATAAAGTTATTAGTATGTATTTTATCTTTTTCATAACTTTTTAGTTTAAAATTCTACATTAAGTCCAAAAGTAAAGTTTCTCATTAAGGGTACTCCCGGATCAAATCCTCGACCGGTTTCAGGATCCCAACCTTTCCACTTTGTTATAGTTACAAGGTTTTGTGCACTAACATAAAGTTTCAGGCTTCCCATATCCGCCTTATTAATTAAACTTTTATCAAATGTATAAGATAGAGAAACATCTTGCAGACGAACAAAATTTCGTTGATTATAATGGTATCCCTGGTAACTTGAAGGGGTATCCAATCGGCGGTATTTTGCATTAGGATTTTCAGGCATCCAGTAATCCCAGCTACCGGCAGGAGCATTTACATAAGTCTTTTGCTCTTTATGTCGCCATGTTCCTGAATATGGATCGTCATCGCCCAAGTAATGATCTTTTCCTCCTTGAATAGAATTAATTAATACATACAAACTGAAATTTTTATAATTTACCCGGTTTGCAATACTAAAACGGTAAGCAGGATCCCTATATCCTAATATTTTTTTATCGTATGCAGACGAAATTACACCGTCGGGTTCACCGTCAGGGCCACTAACATCTTCAAGTTTATATGTTCCCGGGAAAAATCCGGATGGTATAATTCCGGCTTCCTGGTCAGCCAGCTGCCACATGCCAACAATCGCGTAATCATAAATCACCTGTTGAGGTTCTCCAATAAATAAACGGTTGGCCACCAAATCGTCTTCAATCCCATCTCCGTCGTTGTCGAAACCTAAAATAGAAACAATTTCGTTTCGGTTTCTTGAATAATTTAATGTAGCCTCCCAATTTAAATCTCTTGATTTAACTATTAGTCCGGTAAGAGAAAATTCCAAACCATTATTATGTACTTTTCCAATATTTGTTGCGATGCTACTAAATCCGGTTAATGTGGGTAATTGAATATTGTAAAGAATATCTTCTGTGTCGTTCGAATAATATTCAATATTTCCAAATATCCTGGAATCTAAAACTGAAAAGTCTATTCCAAGGTTAATTCCGGTGGTTGTCTCCCATCCCAGTTCGTTATTGGCCATTGACGAGATATATTGGCCAAATGTTGTTGCCCCACCATCACCAAATACCTGACTAGGGCCTGAACTAAGTTTTGCCATGGTTTGATATCTGCCAACAGCCCTACGACCTGTACTTCCATAAGAACCACGAAGTTTCAGGTAATTTAGCCATTCAACATTATCTTTAAGAAAAGATTCTTCGCTAGCCACCCAGCCTAACGCTGCAGAAGGGAATACACCTATCTTCTCCTCAGAGCCGAATCCTGAAAAACCATCTCTCCTAACCGTTCCGGTTATTAAGTATTTATTGTTTAGGTTATACATTATTCTACCCATAGTATAGAGACTGGTCTCTTGCCATGCACCCGTTGAGATTGAGTTAAGGGTTGGGTCGCCTGCCTGCAACCTGTTATAACCTAAACTGCCATTAACAAAATTCTGGGCGCTTGAATTAGTGTTAGAACCAATACGTTTTTCAACACCATACACTAAAGTAGCACTTACGTTATGAATGTCATTAAATGTACGATTAAAACTTAAAATATTATCGACCGTCCAATCGTAACCAATGCCAGAATTTTTATAACCCGACCCTACCTGGTTTGCACCATAAGGATTATACTGGTCATGATTAGAAGTGCGATAATTCTGGGAAAAATTTATACGGTAGTTTAATCCTTTTAAAGGAAGCTTTATATCTGCATGAAAATTGGCAAAAATATTCATCCTTTTGTCAGAATCTTCGAGGTTTAATGTGGCATAAGGATTGAGCATACTACCCTCAGGGAATAAAACAAGTTCACCATTATCATCTTTTATTGGCGCCCATGGTTGTAATAAAAATGCAGTACTTGCACTTGGCGCTGCACCCGAATAATCGCTGGAAGTTAAAAACGATTCAAATCCAATTTTCATCCAGTCGTTAATTTGGGCATTCATGTTAGCACGATAACTGTATTTTTTATAATCATCATTTTGCACAAAACCCTCAACTCCGGTATATCCTCCCGAGATAAAATAATCTAAAGATTTGCCCTTACCCCTTAAACTAATGTTGTGGGTATTTATTCCTCCATTTCCGGTCAATCCTCCCCACCAATCTTCGTCTAAGCCTGCATTATATCCATTTGTTATTTCGGTTGTTTTGAAATTCTGAGCAATATTATATGTTGAATTTGGTTGGAGATAATCTGGAGCTAATCGACTTTCCAGCCACAGATTATGTCCAAAAAATACTTCAGCTTCGTCAGCTTTCATTGGTGTAAGCTGATTTGATGGAGATTGTATCGTATAACTACCAGAGTAACTCACGATAGGTTTTCCCAAGTCAACTCCTTTTTTTGTAGTTATAATCATAACACCATTTGATGCCTGAGATCCATAAATAGCCGCAGAACTGGCATCTTTTAATATATCAACAGATTCAATGTCAGCCGTGTTTAAATCAATAAGGCTTCCTCTATAAATACTTCCATCAACTACAATAAGAGGTGCATTAGCACTTGCACTGCTTGACAAAGAATTCTGACCCCGAATACTCAACGAAGGATTTTGTCCAACGCCGTCAGTAGCACCAACATTTAACCCAGCCACAGTACCTCTCATATTTTGAATTACAGAAACATTCGGAAGTTCTGCCAATTCTTCAATATTTACTTTAACAACAGAACCGGTTAAGTCGCTTTTTTTCGATACCCCATAACCAATGGCAACAACTTCTTCAATACCAATGGCATCAACCTCCATTGTTATATCTATTTTGGATTGGTTACCAACCGCTATTTCCTTTGTCCTCATTCCAATAAAAGAAAAAGTTAAGATATCATCAGAAGTAGCAGGCACGACATAATTACCATCAACATCGGTAATTGCACCTGTTGTGGTCCCTTTGATTAAAACTGTTACCCCGGGCATTGGTTCCCCAAATTCATCGGAAACCGTACCTGTTACCTGAGCTTGTGGGGAAGAGGTTGTACTATTGATGTCTTTGGGAGAAATAACAATTTGTCTGTCCATTATCGAAAAATCAACTTCTTGGCCCTCAAAAAGCTTATCGAGGATTACCGAAATATTTTTCCCTTTGACTTCAATATCCACTTTCTTTTCAACATCAATTAATTCGTTGTTGTACAAAAAATAGAATTCACTTTTATCTTCTATTTCCAACAACACTTTCTTAATTGCACTATTGTTCACATCAAGTGTAAGTTTAATTCCTTGTGAATAAGTACTGGAGGCTAAAGCTCCTAAGGCAGTAAAACAAATTATAAAAACTAACAGTTTCATAATTAACAATAGTTTAAATGATAGAATTCGATATACGAATCCGTACCAGTTTTCATACTTTTTCATAAATTTACGCGGTCTTAAATTATTACTAAGATTATTTTCCTGAATTTACGGTTCAGGTTAAGGTAGACAGGGAGGTGCGTCAACACTTTCCTGTTTTTTTTGAATTCATTTCTAAGTCATAGGCATAATCGTTTTAGTTTAGTTTATAAATTAGTTATTATTTCTTGAATGATAAAGTTATATTTCTCTGGCTGAACGAATTATCAGCCTGTTTTTTTGCCGGGATAATCTTGTATTCCATTGCCGACGAAAGACTTAAAAGGTAAAGCACCTGTTCCAAAGATTCGTCGATAAATGTTGCAGTAAACCTGTAGTTAGGCACTTGTTCATTGCTAATGTTGATTTTCACATTATACCATTTTTCCAGTCGTCTAGTTACAACTTCAATGGGGTCGTTATTAAATACAATTTGTCCATTCTTCCATGCTGTGTATTTTCTCATATATTCATTGGTTGAGTAATACCCCTTTTTCTCTGCAATGTTGTATTCAACCACCTCGTTTGGATTTAATACGATCAATTCCCTCTCAGAGTTACCATTACTTTTTATAAGGCTAACTTTTCCCTCTAAAAGAGCTACTGTCATTGACTCATAATCCTCGTAGGCAGAAACATTAAATGAAGTTCCATATACTTTTACATCGAGATTCGATGTTTTTACTGTAAATGGTTTGGATAGGTCCTTGGTGACGTCAAAAAATCCTTCCCCATTTAATTCGACTATCCGCTTGTCGGAATTTTTAAAAGATGTAGGAAATCGCAAACTACTTCCAGAGTTTAACCAAACCTTTGTTCCATCGGCAAGAACAACATTGATTTGTGTTCCATAAGATGCACTAATTTCCTGAAATACCATTTTTTCAGGTACTTCAACTGGTTTGTTACTGTTTACAATGTAATTATATAGGAAGGTAAGAGACAACGAAAGAAGTAAAACTGCAGCTGCCTGGCGGAGATATGTAATCCAGCGTCTCTTAGAATTAAATTCTACAATATGTCTTTTGGTTTGAATCAATGATGATTCAACATCAATTGTACCAGAAAATACCAAGTCATTCGATTTTTCCCATAATTTAAAATACGATTCAAATTCCTTTTTATTTTCAGAAGATTGAGCAATCCACTTCTCCAGAATTCCCTCTTCAGTATCACTTAAACTCCCTGTGATCTTTTTAGATATAATATGTTGAATTTGTTGTCTGTCCACAATAAAACTTTTGTTATTTATCGATAGACGTTTCAACGAGTCCACTACCCTATGTCTTAATTGAAATATTTTTAAAATCGTGTGATTTTATATAATAAAAGAAATATAGGAAGGTATTTTTTCAATTCTTTTCGAAGTATTTTAAGTGCCCGGCTCACCAGCGCTTCAATGGCTTTAACAGAGATATTCATTTTTTCGGCTATTTCTTTATATGTGAGATTTTCAAACCTGCTATATCCAAAAGCAACTCTACTTCTTTCCGGCAACGAAGATAAGATAACCACAAGTCTCTCTTCAAATTCACGTGTTACAAACAAGTCTTCACAATTAACAGCATCACTGAAGTCTTCTTCATTTCCATGAAGCTCTTTTAAAGGTTTAATCTTTCGTAGATAATCGATGCATTGGTTGCGCACCATAAACGAGAGATAAGAGGCAAGGTTTTTTATATCTTCCACACTCTCACGATTTTCCCACAATTTAATTAAACAGTCCTGCACCAGACTCTGAGATTTATCTAAATCTTTCACATAGGCATTTGCCTGGGCACACAAAACTTTATAATATTTACGAAAAATAAAATCAAAAGCTCTTTCCTCTCCCTTTTGGAGTTCTGAAAGTAAAAATTGGTTTTTGTTAGATTCTCCTTTTGGCATGAAATACAATAATATTTTAAAAGTAGTAAAATATAATTTCACAGAATTGTTTTCACAAATATTTAATGAAAGAGAAAATATGTCATCAAATAACGACATCAATTATTAAGGATCAGATCAATATTTGCTTACACTCCCTACCTAAGTGTAAGCAAATAATAAACTTCCAAGATTTATGTTTTTAATTTGGTTTTCAGCATACTCATATCCTCCGAAATCTTAACATCCAAAATACGAGCATAAATTTGAGTTGTTTGTAGTGAGCTGTGTCCTAAAATCTTTGAAACGGTTTCTATTGGAACACCATTTGTTAAAGTAATCGTTGTTGCAAAAGTATGCCGGGCAACGTGCATTGTCAGGTTTTTATCAATTCCACAGATATCGGCAATTTCTTTCAAATAAGCATTCATCTTCTGGTTTGAATTAACAGGTAACAATAATCCTTTGGAGGCATTTAATGGATAATTCTCATACTTCTTTAGTATATCTTTTGCAACGGGTAGCAAGGGCACTCTGCACCTTGAACCATTCTTTGTGCGATCGATAATAATCCATTCATCACTATCATTTCCGGTCCGTATGTGATGCTTCTTCAGTTTGCAAATATCAGCGTACGATAAGCCTGTATAACAAGCAAAAAGAAAGATATTTCTAACAATATTTAAGCGCTCAATGGTAATTTTTTTCTGTCTAAGTTTCTTGAGTTCGTTATCTGTTAAATATTCACGTTTTGGCCTTTCAGTTTTAACCTGAAATTTCACATATGGGTTTGTCGATAAATAATCCATAGCAACCGCAATGTTTAGCACTTTTTTTATGTGTTTGTGGTAACACCAGGCAGTATTTACACTATTGTTGTATTTTGTCTTTAAATACACATCAAAATCATTTATAAACTTATAATTGATGGAGCCAAGGTTCCATTCCTTCTTTCCATACTTGTCATGCAAAAAGTTTAGAAGACGTGTTTTTGAAGTTTTGTAGTGCTTAAGTGTTGTTGCCGAAAAACCTTTACCAATATTTGATTCAATGGTATTCATATAAGTATCAAACATCTTAACTATTCCATGTTCTTCTGATACACCATTAATCCTATTTTTTATGTCGACTACATCAAACTTTTTGTTTTGAGCTTCAAACTGATTATAAACATCTAAGATACTAGTAGCCACCTTGTCTAAGCGGTTATTAATAGTTCTAGCCTGGTTTGATGTGCCGGATATTCTCTCTTTTACAATATCCCAGGAATCTTTGTCAACAAACACTTTTGTCGACATTTCCACGCGCTTCCCATTTAATGTATAGCGTACATAAACCGGACAAGTTCCATCTTCCCTTTTCTTTGAATTTTTTAGTTGAAATGCAATTGTAATCCTCATAATCCATAAATTTTAAAAATTTAGGTCTCGCTCACTGCTTAAAAATACACCACTTTTACCGTATTTTAAATAGCAAATCGAGCCAATATGTATCAATTAAAATGAAATGAATCAGTGAGTTACAAAGATTAGCGAGACCTATGACTATGTGGATCCAATAGGTCTCGATTTAGTCTCGCTTAAGATGTTAAAAAAGCACTTTTTTTGATGTTTTTTCAAAAGAAAAAAGCGCTTAAAACATTGATTTTAAGCGCTTTTGCATTAATTTGGTTTTTCACCTAGTACCCGGAGTGGGAATCGAACCCACACTTCCTTGCGGAAACTGGATTTTGAATCCAGCGCGTCTACCAATTCCGCCATCCGGGCTTTTCCCTTTGTGGAAATTGGTGTGCAAAACTAATTATTTCACTCGAATCGACAAAATATTAACTCGATAATTCCCTGTTGCTGTCTAACCTCCTTACTACCTGGCCATAAATAATCAGGGCAACAGCCGAGATTAGGGCAATTCCTACAAAGAAATACCAGATGTAATGAGCATTGGTTGCTGCCTCTGCCCATTCAGCCCTGGAGTCGAACAACCGCGGGTCGGGACAATATTTATCGAGTAAAACCCCTGACATTAAAAAGCCTAAAATTGACGATATAAATGAGTGTAAATGACTAAAACCAAGATATAGCCCCTCTTCCCCTTTTGGCGCCTGTAATGAAAAATACTCCAAAAAGCGTGGAGAAATAAACGTTTCTGCAAATCCCTGGAAAGCAATACCAATTACCATCATAAAAGCCACCGGGTGCATCCCCAGAATATTTTCACTCATCAGGTTACCCGATGCCATAAACAGCGCCGAAACAGGCATTATAAACATCCCTACTGTCATGCTGAACAAGGCCGTTCGTTTTCGCATAAAATGGGTTATAAGGCCAACGGTTGTAAATACAACCAGCGGATTTACGTTGGCATACCACGATGGCGATGCCCCCTCGCCGGCCAAACGAAGTACATATTTTGGCATGGTCGCATACATCTGGTGTTGCACCATCCAGAAACCGGTAATAATAAGAATGAGAACTACCAAACGGGTATTCGAAATTACCCGGACAAATCCATCCCATAACTGACCAATTGTTTTTCCTTCGCCGTGATGTTCCTTGCTCTTGTACATCAGAAATACCACAATCAGACCAAACAAAGTCATTACTGCCGAAAAATAGCTAATCCAGATTAAACCTGAATTTCCCATCATTTCACGCAATGGCTTTACAACTGTTTTGCCTGAGAATGCTCCAATATTTACCATGGCATAAAAAATACTATAACCTCGTGCCCGGTTTTCTTTTGTGGTTTCTTTGGCAACGGTTCCGGTAATTACTGATTTAATAAACGAACCACCCAAAATAATTAAAGCCATTACAGGAATAATCGCATATCGTTGTACCGAAGTTTCCAGTCCGTGGAAAACAGTAGTGTCACCATATTCCACTAAACCTGTCGATTCAAATAGTGTTGGCAATAACCCCATTCCGGCATATCCAAGCGTGAGCAAACCAAACGCAAGCATTAAGGATTTTCGGAAACCAATTTTATCGGCATAAGCACCGGCAAAAGTTGGAAGTAAGTAAAGAATAGCCGAAAATGTTCCGGCAATTGCAGCAGCTTCAATATCACCAAATCCAATAATTCTTGACAAATAGAGGGTTATTACAATAAACACCCCATAATATGCCGCTCGCTCAAACAATTCTACCGTATTGGCTACCCAAAACGCCCTTGGAAATTTCCAGGTTTCTTTTCTTTCTGCTGTCATTTTTAATGATTTAAGGGTGCAAATGTACATGAATTTTTTTCATTATACATTTCAAGTAACCTAATGAAAAAAAATTATGGGAAAGCGAAGCGTTTCCTCCAGTAAATACAAATTTTGTGTTTCTTACAGGAGAAAATTAGCAGCTTAATTGGTTTCGTAAAATGGTGCTATTCTGTTAAACATAATAATTGCCCTTTCCTGTAGAAATACTTTTTCATACCTTAGTACTTACCGATTGAATTGTTTTGCAATGAATCCATTTGAAGAAAAAACACTCGTTGATAAATTAAAAACAGGTGATGAAAAGGCATTTGAGCAACTTTTTCATAAATACTACAGCCATTTATGTTTATTTGCTTCAAAAATTATTGAAGATGAAATTGCGGCAGAAGAAATTGTTCAGGATTTTTTTGTGAAGCTATGGGAAAAAAGGGATTACTTATCAATAGACACATCGGTTAAAAATTACTTTTTCCGTTCGGTAAAAAACCATTGCCTTAACCATATTAAACATAATAACATTAAAACCCGCCACGCACAGCAAGTAATTGCAGAAGCAGAAAAGAACCACTTTAACGATAATTTTATAGAAGTAGATCTGGCAAAAAAATTAGAAGAAAGTATTCAGGCATTACCGGAAAAACGGAGGGAAATTTTCAGGTTAAGCCGCGAAGAAGGATTAAAATACCGCGAAATTGCCGAAAAACTAAACATTTCAATAAAAACTGTTGAAGCCCAGATGGGATTGGCTATCAAAACATTACGAGAAAAATTAAAAAGATACAATACCTTTCTGTTCTTTTTAAGTGCTTTTTAAATTAAGGGTAAAATAATTGTGCATTGTCATTTAAATGAGATGGAAAAAAAGGAGAACATAGGAAATTTAGATTGGGAATTGGTTGCCAAGTATTTAAACAACGAAACCGATTCTCATGAAAATGCCAAGGTGGAGGCCTGGTTAAATCAATCGGATGATAACCGGGATGAGTTGGAACAGAGCAGAAAAATGCTCGAAAAAACAGACATTTATTACCGGGCAAAAAAATTCAATTCGAACAAAGCCTGGAAAAATGTATATGCACAAACAGGCCCGTTACAAGTAAAATCTATTCAGCACAAAGATTACAGAAAGGAGGCAATTGCACAATTTTATAAATATGCTGCTATAGTTGTTATTGCGCTGTTACTGGGCTCTGTGGGATATTATATTGGTTTCAGAAACCAGATACCGACAGTTTATACTGAGGTTGTTTCCGGCGAAAACCAGGTTTTAAACGAATATGTTTTGCCCGATGGTTCGGTTGTGGCTTTAAACAGCAATTCGCAGTTGCTGTTTCCAAAAAAATTTAAGGGAGACACAAGGGAAGTTACGATTATTGGCGAAGCATTTTTCGATGTAAAACCTAATCCGGAAAAACCATTTATAATAAATGCCGGCAACGCACAGGTAAAAATTTTAGGCACCTCTTTTAACGTGTGCGCCTACCCTGAAACCGAAACCGTTGAAGTAATTGTAAAAACAGGCAAGGTACAGGTAACGCATAAAAACAGCGAAATACATGCAGGCAAGCAGGAAGTTTATTTAACTCCCGGCGAAAAAGGAACTCTGTTTACAGAAAGTAATTTACTTGAAAAAACAGTGAACACCAATCCTAATTACCTTGCCTGGAAGACACATGACCTTATTTTTAACAAAGTTCCGTTACACGAAGTAATTCGATGCCTGGAAAAAACATACCACGTCGATATCGAAATAACAGAACCAGAGCTCAACGACCTTTTGTATGAAGGTCATTTCGACCAAAAACCGATTGATTTCGTTTTAGATGTAATCCGGCTCTCATTTGAATTGGAATTATCGGTTGAAAACGAACACTTCACCCTTTCGAGCCGTACAAATAATTAAAGTTTAAAGCCATGAAAACAATATCAAATAAACTACATTTCATTATTATTCTGGTAGCTGCTGCGCTTATTTTGTTACCAAAAACCCAGTTTGCACAGGAGAAAAAAAGCCAGGCGCTCGACCAGAATATCAGCATTTATGCCGAAGATGAACCTTTGTCAAGTGTTATTGAGAAAATCTGTAACTACCTTGATCTCGATTATTCGTATAACTCCAAAATTATTAAGGACAAAAAAATAAGTCTTAACATTACCAACAAGCCCATTAAATATGTGCTCGATAAATTAATGAAGGATTTTTACCTTCTTTTTGAAATTGAGGACAATCTGTTGGTGGTTCGTGACTATGTTCCAATTGATGAAAGTATTGATTTTGAGCGCAATACGCAGCAATACTTTTCGAATAACCGTGGATTTTTATTCAACAACCAGCGCAACAAACGGGTAACTATTAAATTTAAATCGGCCAGTAACCTTATTATTATTCCGGTGACAATTAACGATTCTGACACCCTGAATTTTATACTGGACACAGGAGTAAGGTACCCGATTATTACCGAGCTACCTTTTATAAACAAACTGAATTTAAATTATATGATGCCGGTTGAAATAAAGGGATTGGGAGATGGCAACGACTTAACCGCATATCGTTCGGGCAATAACACACTGGAAATTAAAGGATTAACTGCCCGCAACCAGGAAGTTCAGATGATAATTGACGAAAATTTCCAGATTTCGCACATGCTGGGTATACCGGTTCACGGGTTAATTGGTTTTAACCTATTTAAAGATTATGTTGTTGAAATTGATTACCTGAACGAAAAGCTTACGCTTCATAAACCTGAATATTACAAGTATCGCGACAGGAAAAAAGACATTATAATGGCGTTGCATTTCGATGGAAACAAACCATTTGTACGTACCAGCATTGTTACCGACGACCTTCAGGAAGTACCTGTAAAATTGCTGGTCGATACCGGGGCGAGTGATGCTCTTTGGTTATCGGAAAATTCAGATGAAAGAATTAATCTGCCGCAAAACCATATCGAGGCATTTCTTGGAAGAGGTTTAAGCGGTGACCTGTATGGAATTAAAGGACGAATAGATGGTATTTGGGTTGGACCGCTGGTTTTACCAAAACCAATTGTTGCATTTCCAAACTCTGAACTCATCGACCAGCTGATTTCCAACAACGACCGCAACGGCACAATAGGTGCAGAAATACTCCGCCGCTTTTATGTAACCATCGATTACCGCAACAGCAGATTAACTTTAAGGCCGACTCATAGAGTTAAAGAAGATTTTAATTATAATATGAGTGGAATGGAAGTTACAAATCCAATGCCGGGATACCCGATTTACACCATTGCCGATATTCGAGAAAACTCTCCGGCCTATTTTGCCGGCCTGAAAAAGAACGACCAGATTCTGTCAATTAACAGTAGCAATCATCAGTCGATAGAACTAAACGATATTAACCTGTTGCTTCAAAGTAAAGAAAACAAAAAAATACGCTTAAAAGTGTTGCGTAACGGAGAAGAAATTAAAACTTCTTTTGAGTTGAAAAAGATGTTTTAATGTATAGGAAAAAATTAGTCATATTATTTACCATCCTGTTGCTGTCCATAATTTCAATGGGCCAGCAGCAGGATGGTTCCGTTTTTGAAAGAAGAGTAACCATTAACCAGGAAAACCAACCTCTCGACTACATCCTCGAACAAATTAGCTGGCAGGCAGGGGTTTTTTTCTCCTACAATGCTTCAATTATAAATTCCGGCGAAAAATATTCTGTTTCAGCAAATAATAAATCACTCTATTCTATTCTGAATGAAATATTTAACCCGGGGCAGTACAATTTAACAGAGCTGGAAAACCAAATCATTATCTCCAAAATAAATGCGGACAGTACACTAATTAACAGAAACGATTCTATTCCTGTTAAATATTTTTTTCTTACAGGCAAATTAGTTGACAACAAAAAAGGCAAGCCTATAAAATATGCTTCAGTCTCTGTATTTAAAAAACCAATTGGCACAATCTCTAACAACGACGGCGATTTCCTGTTAAAACTTCATCCTGACAATATAAGGGATACCGTAATTATTTCGTGTATGGGGTATGCCCAAAAAATTATTCCTGCCTTTAATCTTTTAGACGAAGACTTATTAATTCTCAATCCTGTTTCAATTCGAATTAAAGAGGTAAGGGTAACAGCAATTACAACTGAACAGTTACTTGAAAACATATGGGATAATATTGATAAAAATTACAGTGCCCAATTAAAGTTAATGACTGCATTTTACCGCGAAACTGTAAAACAGGACGACCATTTTATCAATGTTTCCGAAGCAGTTACGGAAATACTAAAATCGCCTTATATAAATACTTTTCGCGAAGATTGGACACGATTGGTAAAAGGGCGCAGAAGCCCTGATGTTCAGCCATTTAAATGGTTAAACTTTAAACTGCAGGGTGGCCCGTTTACCATAACAAAACTGGATGTGGTAAAAACGGTCGAAAGTTTTCTTGATCCGCAATACGAGGAATTATACAAATACGAAATTACAAAAGTAATATGGTTTAACGACCATCCGGTTTACGTCGTACATTTTTATCCTTCGTCCGACTTCTTTTATCCTGCTTTTGAGGGCGAAATGTATGTTCACCGTGAAACATTTGCCGTTGTGCATGCCAATTACAGGCTGAACAAAAGCGGATTAAAAAAGGCAGCGAGTATAATGATAAAGAAAAAACCACCAAAGGTTAAAGCGCGGCCTACTTATGTACAATACCGGGTTAATTACAGGCAGTACCAGGGAAAATGGTATCTTTCCACTGCTCAGGCTTCGGTAAAATTTAAAATCAGGAGCAAGCGCGATAAAGTTAATTCCGAATTTCACAGCGTTTCAGATTTGTTGATAACTGATGTTCAGGATACTGATTTAAAACGTTTTACAAGTAACGAAACCTTTAAACAACGCGATATATTTGTAGAAGAACTCGGTAGTTATGATGAAAAATTCTGGGAAAACTACAACATTATTAAGCCTGATGAAGATTTGCGTAAGGCCTTTAAATCTCAGGCAATTAATTAGATTATACACTATTCAGGTCCCTGTTTAAAGGTTTTTGCGTAATTTTGAACCTTATAAACAGCATATATGGAACAATACAGTACCCGGCAAAATAAAATCTCGAGGCTGATACAACGCGAAATAGCCGATATCTTACTAAAACTGAGTAAATCCAACTTTCCTGGAAAATTAATTAGTGTAACGGTGGTCAGGGTTACAAAAGATCTCGGAATAGCACGAGTATATTTAAGTATTTTTCCATCGGAGTATGCGCAGGAAATATTGGAACAAATACAGTCAGGAAGGAAAATGTTAAGAGGGGAACTCGGCAGAAAAACAGGTAAAAGTTTACGGGTAATTCCTGACCTTGAATTTTACATCGACGACAGCCTCGACTACATTGATAACATTGATAATCTTTTACATTCGTAATAATTCAATAAATGCTTTAATCGGTCGTTTTATTATCAAACTATAACAGATTGAATCTACCATTTTTTATAGCAAAGCGGTACCTGGTTTCCAAAAAGAAACAGAATATAATCAACATAATATCAGGCATTTCAATGGCCGGTATTGTGGTGGGCACCATGGCTATAATAATTGTAGTTTCGGTAATAAATGGTTTTAGCGAGTTCATCGGTATTTTTTACAGCGATTTCGATCCTGACCTGAAAATTACAGTAGTTGAAGGAAAAATGTTCGATCCGGCAGAAGTTGATGTGGATAAACTAAAAGCTGTACCCGGTGTGGTTTCGTATGCCCAGGTAATAGAAGAAATTGCCATGATTAAATACGGTAAGCAACAATACCCTGCTGTTGTAAAAGGTGTTCCGTCAAACTATGCGCAATATACAAACATTGAAGACCGAATTGTTGACGGGAAATATTCGCTTAAAGAAAAAGGTATTAACTATGCTGTTGTTGGAAGGGGTGTGGCCTACAACCTGGGTGTTGGTGTTTCGTTTTTAGATCCAATACGTATATACGTACCCAAAAAAGGGAAACAGATGTCGTTGAATCCTGCGCGGGCAATTAATATAGATTATATTTTTCCTTCGGGAATTTTTGCAAATATAGAAGATATTGATGGTAAATATATACTGGTGTCAAACGAGTATGCTGCAAACCTTTTTGATAGCGGTAAGAATATTTCTGCTATAGAACTGGATTTAGACGATTCTGCCGATTTAAAAAGTACCCAAAAAACCATTAAGGAAATTATGGGCGATGGGTTCCACGTGAAAAACAAAGAGGAACAGCACGATTTAGTATTTAAAACAATGAAATCGGAAAAATGGGTTACTTATGCCATTCTGGTTTTTATTCTTCTGCTTGCTTCAGGGAATATGATTGGCAACCTTACCATGCTTTACATCGACAAAAAAGAAGATATTTCAATTCTTCGAAGCATGGGGCTTTCCATGAAAAAAATTAACCGGATTTTTCTTTACGAAGGCTGGCTTATTTCATTTATCGGTGGTACGGTAGGTACCGTATTGGGTGCAATTACATGCTGGCTGCAGATTAAGTTCGCGTTAATAAAATTACCTGCCGGAACGTTCGCAATTTCAGCTTATCCTGTTCAGATAATTTTTACCGATATTTTACTTGCATTTCTTGCTGTTATGGTAATCGGATTTTTAGCGTCGTGGTATCCTGTAAAATTTATTTCTCAAAAACATTTGTCGGAAAACAATATCAACTAATTAAAAATTAAATACTTACGTGCAATTATTTAATTTCTGTTATAATTTCATAAGTATATAATTAATTTATCATATTGTTTTCCAATACGTTGCACACTAAATTGTCATGATAATTGCTAATGGCTGATGGAACTCGCATATTAATTTATTCATGCTCTTTTGCGTTGACACCTTTAAAACATTTATCTCTCGACATGCTCGTTTCATTCGTTTATATTTTTAATTTTCAGCGGTAATTCATGGAGCTCGCTTGTTTTTTATCATTATCCTGTGTAAAATTTTAATTTACATGCTCGTTTCACCTGTTTTTTTATTTTAACTTGCACACTCATAAAAACTTTAATTATTGTTCAAGTGAAAGCTCTTGTAAAAAGTAAACCAGAAAAAGGCATTTGGATGGAAGATGTTCCAATCCCGGAACCAGGTCCAAACGACATATTATTGAAAGTAAAAAAAGCGGCAATCTGCGGAACTGATTTACACATTTACAAGTGGGACGAATGGGCGCAGCAAACTATTAAAACGCCTGTAACCATTGGCCATGAATATATGGGGACCGTTGTTGAGGTTGGCTCTGAAGTTGATAGTGTTAAAGTTGGCGAACGAGTTACTGTTGAGGGACATATTGCCTGCGGTTTTTGCCGAAATTGCCGTCGTGGAAGACAACATATCTGCGATCATACTATTGGTATTGGGGTGAATCGCGATGGTGGTTTTGCCGAGTATATTTCTGTTCCGGCTAAAAATGTTTTACATATCGATAGCCACATTTCAGACGAAATGATGGCAATAATGGATCCGTTGGGAAATGCAACACACACAGCCCTGTCGTTCCCTCTATTAGGAGAAGATGTATTAATTACCGGAGTTGGCGGGCCAATTGGAGCTATGGCAGCAGCTATCTGTAAATTTGCCGGGGCCCGAAATATTATTGGAACCGACTTAAGTAAATACCGACGCGATTTAGCCCGAAAAATGGGGGCTACTCGTGTTGTTGATCCAACCAAAGAAAGCATTCGTGAAGCCATGGCAAAACATCATATGGTGGCAGGATTTGATATCGGCCTCGAATGTTCAGGCTCGCCCGTTGCTTTTAACGATATGGTGAACCACATGTACAACGGAGGTAAAATCAGTTTGCTGGGATTACTCCCACAAAACACACAAATCAACTGGAGTAAACTCATTTTCAAAGGATTAACCCTAAAAGGAATTTACGGCCGCGAAATGTACGAAACCTGGTATCACATGGAAATGATGCTGACTTCAGGCCTGGATGTAAGTCCGGTTATCACCCATAGATTTCATGCTGATGAATATCAGAAAGCTTTCGATGTTATGGAAAAAGGCAACTGTGGAAAGATAATTCTCGATTGGGAATATTAATGTTCCACGTGAACTCATCCGTCAAGAGGCTGTAAACACCAGACGCATAAAAAGAAATAGCTACCTTTGCAGAAATACTTAAATTTTGAAACAAGGGCTGGTCATAAAATCCACAGGTAGCTGGTACACCGTAGAAGACGAAAACGGCAAGACTTTCGAATGTAAAATCAAAGGTAAATTTCGTATAAAAGGGATAAAAAATACCAATCCGGTAGCCGTTGGCGACAGGGTGGAATTTACCCTTCAAAATGTTTCAGCCGATGAAAATGAGGCTAAAATAGGCTTGATAATTTCTATTTCAAAAAGAAAAAACTATATTATCCGCCGCTCCATCAACCTGTCGAAACAAGCGCACATAATTGCTGCGAATATAGATCAGGCAGTATTGGTGGTTACCCTGAATTACCCGGTTACCACAACCACTTTTATCGATAGATACCTGGCTTCAGCAGAGGCGTACCGAATTCCGGTTTTACTGGTATTTAACAAAACCGACAGGTATAATCCCAAACAAAACGAAGAGCTATCTGTACTTCTGGATACATATCAAAATATTGGTTATAAATGCCTTACAACGTCGGCAAAAACCGGTCGAGGGATGGATGAGCTAAGGGAGGCGCTTAGAAATAAAACCAATGTTGTAAACGGGCACAGCGGAGTTGGAAAATCTACCTTAATAAATATTTTACAACCAGGATTGAATTTGAAAACCAAAGAAATTTCCGACTCACACAAAACAGGAAAACATACAACTACCTATTCAGAACTATACAAATTAAATTTTGGCGGGTATATTATTGATACACCTGGAATAAAAGCTTACGGAATGCTGGAAATGGAACCATGGGAAATTTCGCATTATTTTGTAGAGATATTTAAAATTTCAGAAAATTGCCAGTATAATAATTGTTCGCATACTCACGAACCAGGATGTGCAGTAAAAGTGGCTGTCGAAAATGGAGAAGTTACACAATCCAGATTTATAAGTTATCTGGGCTTACTCGAAGGAGACGAAAAATATCGGCCTGCATTTTAAATTTCATAGATAAAATTTATTTCGACGATTCTATAAATCCTCCACCCACCAAACGTGATCCGTCATAAAATACTGCGGTCTGTCCGGGCGCAATCATCGCTTCAGGTTTTAATAAATCGACCTCGGCCCTTGTGTCGTTTAAAATATTCACTCTACAAGGGGTTTCCTGAAGCCTGTAGCGTATTTTTACAATCATTGTCCTGTTGTTCGTAATTGGCTGATTATCAATGAAATAGAAATTTTTTATGATAATTTTCGACCGGTATAATTTGTCATATTTTTTTAACACAATTTCATTGTCATCCAGACGAATTTCTGCCACAAAAACCGGAAAATTGATGTTTAAACCCAATCCTCGTCTCTGCCCGATAGTGTAATTTATAATTCCCTGGTGTTGTCCTAATATGTTACCATTTTCGTCGACAAAATTGCCTGGTTCCGATCGGATTCCTTCTTTTTCTAAAAATTTGCGGTAATTATTTCCTTCAATAAAGCAGATACCTAAACTGTCTTTTTTGTTCGACAAAGATGTAAATCCTTTTTGCCTGGCAAATTTTCTTATTTCTTCTTTCTTGAATTTACCAAGAGGAAAAATCAACCTGTCGAGTAAATCTCCTTTTAATCCCCACAAAAAAAACGATTGGTCTTTTTCCGGATCAGCCCCCTGAAAAATATATTTTTTCCCTTTATATAATTCTATTTTCACATAATGCCCGGTTGATATAAAAGAACAACGCTCCCGGGCTGCATACTCTTCCAGATATTTGAATTTTACTTTTGGATTACAGTAAGCACATGGGAAAGGTGTACGTCCATTTCGATATTCTTCAGTAAAGTATTTAATTACTGTTTTTGAAAATTTATTTCTCAGGTCTACTGTAATATGCTTTATATGTAATTTTCCGGCCAGTGATTTTGCCTCATTCACAAGTTGTTCATTGATTTCATCGGAGCCGCTGAACAAAAAGGTTATTCCAACAACCTCGTAACCTTGTTCCTGTAACATTATGGCAGCTACAGAACTGTCGATACCACCGCTCATTCCAAGCAAAACCCGGTTATTCATTCTTGTGCTCATGGAAATAATTGTAAATAACGGTCGCTTTAGCTTTACCAATGCTGCCAGCTAAGTTCTCCAAACTTTGCTTTTTTATATTTTTTACTGATTTAAAATCTTTCAGCAATTTTTCGGTAGTCTTCTCTCCTATCCTACTAATTGAATTTAACTCTGATGATATAAAGTCTTTAGACCGCTTATTTCTGTGAAATGTTATTCCGAAACGATGTGCTTCGTCACGTAAATGTTGAATAACTTTTAATGTCTCAGAGTTCTTATTAATATAAAGAGGTACACTATCATCGGGAAAATATATTTCTTCAAGTCTTTTTGCAATACCAATAATTGTAATTTTTCCTCTTAAGTCAAGTAAATCCAAGGCTTTTACGGCTGATGACAGCTGACCTTTTCCTCCATCGACAACTATTAATTGCGGCAATTCCTTGTTTTCATCCAGCTGCCTTTTGTACCTTCTGAAAACCACTTCTTCCATCGATGCAAAATCATTTGGACCCTGTACTGTTTTTATATTGTAATGCCGGTACTCCTTTTTTTGTGGTGCTACATTTTTAAAAACCACACAGGCCGCAACCGGTTGGGCTCCCTGTAGGTTGCTGTTATCAAAACATTCAATTCTTTCCGGCAAATCCTGAAGCTGCAAATCGTTTTTTATGGTATTCAAAATCCGTTCAACACGTATTTTGGGATTTTTTAATACCGTCTGCTTTTCCTTTTCCAGCCTGTAATATTTAGCGTTTCGTAGCGATAATTCTAGTAATTGCTTCTTCTCTCCTCTTTGCGGAACTTTAAAGTGAATATCTTCAATAACATCGTCCAGCTTCAAAGGAACCAAAATCTCTTTTGCATTACTAAAAATCTTTTGTCTTATATCAATTATTCCTGCTAAAAGCAGCTCTTCTGTTGTTTCTTCCAGGCCTTTCTTTATTTCCAAACTAAATGTCTGAACTATTGCACCCCTGATTATTTTTAAATAATTAATAAATGCAAAGCTTTTGTCTTCCTCAATTGAGTAAACGTCAATGTCCGTAATTACAGGCGACACAATGGTTGAACGGCTCTGATACCGTACAAGTGAATCATATTTTTCTTTGATTTTTTGTGCATCTTCAAAATTCATATCTTTTGACATTTGCTCCATGACTTCCTCAAGATGCAAAATTACACCTGATATATTGCCCTTTAAAATATCAATAATATCGGCTATTCCTTCATTGTATTTCTTTTCTGAAATATGCCCTTCACATGGTCCGGTACAGTTGCCAATATGGTATTCTAAACAAACTTTATATTTTTTGTTTCTGATATTCTCCTCAGAAAGATTGTAATTACAGGTTCTGAGTTTGTATTCCGATTTAAAAAGCTCTAAAAGAGTTCGTACCGTATAAATTGAAGTGTATGGCCCAAAATATTTTGATCCGTCGCGTATTAATTTTCTTGTTTTAAAAACCCTTGGAAAAGGTTCATTTTTTATACAAATCCATGGATAACTTTTATCGTCTTTCAGCCTGATATTATAGCGCGGTTGATATTTTTTTATTAGATTATTTTCGAGCAAAAGAGCATCCTGTTCGCTCTGAACCACCATGTGTTTTATGTCAGCAATATTTCTGACAAGCAAGGCTGTTTTTCGGTGTTCGTGTCGTTTAGAGAAATAAGAAGAAACACGTTTTTTTAGATCTTTTGCTTTTCCTATATATATAATTGTGTTTGAGTTATCGAAAAACTGGTAAATACCTGGTTTGTGTTGCAAAACCGAAATAAGCGATTTTAAGTAATCTAGATTTTTATTTACCGTCTGATACTTCATGTATCTTTATAAAATATTTGTTGTTGTAACACAATTCGGGCACAATCAATATTCAACCAAAACCTGGGTTTCGTATTTTTTTATTACTTCCTTATCTGGGGTTTCAATAAAACCAAGGTCGCAAATAAAACTGAAATATATTTCTTTGACACCTATTTTTTGAACAAGCTTAAGGGCGGCATATGCTGTTCCTCCGGTTGCCAATAAATCGTCATGTATTAATACAACATCATCTTCGGTGAGGGCATCAACATGCATTTCAATGCTATCTGTTCCATATTCCAGTTCATAAGTTTCTGATACAATTTCACAGGGCAACTTACCTTTCTTTCTTACTGGCACAAATCCCGCATCGAGCCTGTTTGCCACTGCACCGCCAAAAACAAATCCCCGAGCCTCTAATCCCATTACTTTTGTTATTCCTTTTTCTTTAAAATTTTCAACAATCACATTGGTAACATACTTCACAGCCTCCCTGTTTTTAAACAGCGTTGTCAAATCTTTAAAGTTTATACCCTTTTTCGGATAGTCAGGAATTTCTCTTATTTCTTTTTTTAAATCCATAATCTTTTATTTGTTCCACGTGAAACATTATCTTCCCAATAAAATTAAAAGCACATTTATGTCGGCGGGCGATACTCCTGAAATACGTTTTGCCTGTCCGATGGTTTTTGGATTTATCTTTTCAAGTTTTTGGCGTGCTTCAGTTGAAATAGACTTTAATTTACTATAATTAAATTTATCTTCTATTAGAATATTTTCAAATTTATCAAGTTTTTCAGCAAGCTGTCTTTCTCTGTTAATATAACCTTCGTATTTTATTTGTATTTCTGCTCCTTCAAGTATTTCCATCTTTCTTTCCTCCGGAACCCTTTCGAGAAATATTTTAAAGGGGGCAATTACTTCAACTAAATCAAATATGGAAATCTGAGGGCGTAAAATAATATCAAAAAGTTTAACGCCTTGCTTTAACTCCGTAGTTCCTTTTTCTGTAAGTAACTGATTTACAAAGCGTGGCTTAATGCTTAATTCTTTGGTGAAGTCAATTATTTCTGAAATTAAGTTCGTTTTCTCATCCAATAATTTAATCCTTTCCAGCGAAGCAAGACCTAATTTATGCGATTTTTGGGTTAAACGAATATCGGCATTGTCCTGGCGAAGTAAAATTCTGAATTCTGCCCTGCTTGTAAACATCCTGTATGGTTCATCCACACCTTTCGTAACCAAATCGTCAATAAGTACACCAATGTATGCTTCGTTTCTTTTAAGTATAAAATTATGTTTAATGTTTTGAGATTTGAGATAAGCGTTTATCCCGGCTATCATTCCCTGTGCACCTGCTTCTTCGTAACCGGTTGTGCCATTTATTTGGCCTGCAAAAAACAGATTTTTTATAATTTTTGTTTCAAGCGTATGGTTTAGCTGGGTTGGTTCAAAATAATCATATTCAATTGCATAGCCCGGCCTGAAAATTTTAGCTTTCTCCAGTCCGGGTATTTTTTGCATGCCTTTTAACTGCACTTCCCAGGGTAGCGATGATGAAAATCCATTAAGGTAATATTCGATAGTATTTTCGCCTTCTGGTTCCAGAAAAAGCTGATGCTTTTCTTTTTCGGCAAAGGTTACAAGTTTCGATTCAATACTTGGGCAATAGCGCGGTCCGGTACTTTGAATTGTACCATCAAACAGTGGAGCAATTTCAAAGCCTTTTTCCAATTCCTTGTGTACAGTTTTACTGGTATGCGTAATCCAGCATGAACGTTGTTTTAGCTTACTTTCCGTTCCGGGTAAATATGAAAATTTATAGTGTTCTTCGTCGCCTTTTTGTTCTGTTAGTTTAGAAAAATCAATGGTTCTGCCGTCAATTCGTACTGGTGTTCCTGTTTTCATCCTCCCGGTTTTAAAACCAGCCGCTATTAGTTGTTCGGTAAGATTATACGAAGCAGCTTCACCTATTCTTCCACCCTCCATTTTGGCAGAACCAATATGCATTAAACCATTTAAAAAGGTGCCGTTTGTTAAAATAACGGTTTTGGCTTTAAATGTAATTCCTATTTGAGTTCGGACACCTTCAATATTGGAATTTTTTATAATCAACTGAGTAACAGCATCTTGCCAAAGATCTAAATTGTCAGTGCTTTCAAGAATTTGTCTCCATTCTTCTACAAATCTGAACCTGTCGTTTTGAGAACGCGGGCTCCACATGGCAGGACCTTTTGAACGATTTAACATCCTGAACTGAATGGTTGTTTTGTCGGAAATAATTCCTGAATATCCGCCCAATGCATCAATTTCACGAACAATCTGACCTTTTGCTATACCACCCATCGCAGGATTGCACGACATTTGACCATATTTGGTCATGTCCATTGTTATTAGTAGTGTTTTTGAGCCCAGATTTGCTGCAGCTGCGGCTGCCTCACATCCTGCATGCCCTCCCCCAACAACAATTACATCATAATGTGGAATCATAATTCATTCTCCCCAAAATCTACTTCACTTAAATAATAATTTTCTTTTCCCTGCATAATTTTCTGTTCTTCCCCGGTTTTATCATTATATCCTATTAAATGTAACACACCATGAAAAACCACCCTGTAAAGTTCTTTAATTCGTTCAGTTTCAAAACTTTTTGCGTTATCATTAATGCGATCTAAGCTAATAAATAAATCACCGGAAATGATACTTCCTTCTACATAGTCAAAAGTTATAATATCAGTAAAGTAATTATGGTTCAAATATTCTTTGTTCATTTCCAGTAAAAATACGTCGGAACAAAAAATTATAGATATATCGCCAACCTCCATTAATTCGTTTAAAATGAGTGAAATAACATGCCTTTTTAAGGTCTTTGGGTGGTAAGCTGTTTCTTTGATGTCTTCGAAAAAAAAATTAATTTCACTCATTGCATTCTATTTGAAATTGCAGGCTGTTTCCTTTGTCGTTGAATTTGACTGCTTTAGCTATATTTTTTATGATATGAATTCCCCTACCTGACTCTTTCATTATATTTTCTGAAGATGTTGGATTAGCCACCTCGTTAAAATTAAAACCGTCGCCTTCATCAGTAATATTAATTAAAATATTATGCGTTTTACAGTTGATCTCTATTTCAACTATTTTGTCGTGCTTATTTTTATTTCCATGAATAATGGAATTTACAACTGCTTCAGAAATACAAAGGAATGTTTTATTAAAACAACTTTCGGAAAATTTATAGTGGCTGAAATAATCAGAAAGAAAGGTTTCAACTGTTTTAAGTTCAGTCTTATTGGAACTGATTTTCAATATGTTGGTTGGTGGTTTTATCACTTTTTATTTTGGATATTATTCAAATATTGCTTGTATTTATTGTTATAAAAATTGTTTAATTTGTGCGAATTCTTATTTAAATATTCAATAGAGTAATTCTCTTTTTCTTTATACTCAAAAAACTTAACCGGGTTACTATAAAAATCTTCTGCACTCTCCGATTCCCGTTTATCTTCAAATTCGCGTTCCAGTTCTGCTTTTTCTGCCTCCAACAACCGTGTTGTTATCAGGTTTTGTCTACTTATTGTTTCTGCATTAATCGACTTGTTCATCAATTCTTTCCTGTTTTCTTCAAGCATTTTGTCTATTTCCTGAAGCTGTTGTTTTGCAGAACTGCCAACACTTCCGTTATTCATTAATTCGCGCAACAATTGTTGCATCATTTCGTGTTGCATTAAACTTTCACCCAGTTGCTGGCTCATTCCCTGGCTATTGCCGTTTTTCATCTGCTCCAGCATTTTTTGTAACTGCTGCTTAATACTTTCCGACGATTGTTTTAATTGACCCATGCCGGCTTTCCCTTGTCCTGGATTTTCGCATTGTTGATCGCCTGGCTGGGAATTTGCCATCTGTTTTTCAAGTTGCTCAAGTGATTCGTTTAACATTAAAGCCAGGTTATTGGCAGCTGTAATAACAAATTGCTGACTGCTCCTGGCATTGGGAAATAATGCCTCTTCCATCTGCTCCGAAGCCTTGGTCAGATTAATTTCCATTGAAACCAACTCATTATTAACCATGCTGCTAATATGAGGGGTTCGTAAAGCAAGAGCGTATAATGAATCTTTAACTATCTGGCTTTGGTTTACTATTTTCTTTTGGTCTTGATTTAGCTGCACAAGCCGCGGATCTTTTGCATTAATACCCTGTAACCCAGTTAATATTTCTTCCTGGTTAAACGAAATAAGAATAAGGTTACTTAAAATCTGCCGCAGGTTTTGAATATTTTCCTGGTTTTGTTGCTGCGTATTAATATCCAGCATTTGCTGCATTCCAAATGCCAGGTTTTTCATTTTTTCAGAACTGTTTTTTAAACTGCTTCCCGATTTTTTCCTGTTCTTTTTATCTAAATTCTGTTTACTCTCCTCAATACTTTTATCAATCTCTTCAAAATCCTCATCAAAGTCATCCAAACCCATGGGCTCTTCCAACTCGTCATTCATTTCTAATGCATCTTTTAGTTGTTCTTCAAGGTTCTGAAGCTCTTGTTGATGTTGTTCTACTTTCTCTTTTACTTCTTCGTAATTTTTCTCATCACTTACTTCCTGCGCTAACTTCTCTTCCTCGTTGGCCAGCTTATTAACCTGGTCGATAACCTCTTGAAATTTTTGTTCAACTTTCATCTTTTTAAGCATTTCCAGATTACGGTCGAGCTGTTTCTGTAGGTCTTCAAAAGTCAGATCCATATCTTTCGATAACTGGTTTAATTTCTTGCTGTCGAACTCTTCGGCAAGTTTGTTAAACTCCTCCATTAACTCTTTCAATTCATCGGTAAAAACCTCTTTCAAAAGCTCTTCAATCTGCTTTTGCTTTTCAATTATATCTTCATTTTGCTGATTGAAGGAGTTTAAAAAATTATTCAGATTTTCGTTATCCTGTTTTATCTGTTCGTATATTTTTTCAAGCTTATTTTGTTTTGAAATAATATCGTTTACCATTTGCGATTTCTCCCAATCTGAAACATTGGTATCCATATTTTTAAGCTGAAGATTTTTCAGATCGCCCTGAATCTCCTTTGCCAATTGCCGGCTCTCTTCAACCATTTTTTCAAGCTTTTCAAACTGCTCTTTTTCGCTGGCTAGAATCTGTTCCTTATCCGGAAATTGAAAAATAAAACTTTTAGAAGTAGTTGTTTTATAGTTATTTATGGCATCATTGTCAGACACTGAAAAATAATAGGTTATTACACCTTCCGGGTGCGGTAATTCACTAAAATCGAAGCTAAAATAAAACTCCTGATCGGTTAATGATTTTACAATCGGAATTGCAATGGTTGAATCGTTATTATTAATATTATAATGAAATTTAAGTGATGAAAAGCCATAATCATCGCCAATTAATCCTTTAAAAAAGAAACGGGAAATTTTAAACGAATCCTGTACTTCTATTACTTGAATTTCGGGAAACAAGTCGGGAATTACTTCAATAAAATATGATAATGCCAGCTCGGGACTGGTAATGCTGTTTTGTATAAAAACATTGTAATTAGTTGACTTATAAAATCGTTTATTCAGGATAAATTCTTTGTTTTTGATTTCCGCATCAGTCCGGGTTGAATCTTCGAAAGTAAAATAAAGGGAATCTATATCTATTCCGCTAAAATGCCATTTTACCTGTGTTCCGTTAGGTATCTGTAGGTCGCCTATGTTATTAAATTGGAGCGTTTGCTGGCCTGTATAGTTTGGCGGTATAATTTCGGTACTAAAACCGGTAATACCTGGTTTTGGCAGTAACTGTAAATTATAAATATCCGATTTGTATTTCAAATCGGTAAAATACAATTGCACCGCATTTATAACCGAAGCCATTTCAAACTCATAGTTACCGGCCGAGCTAGTCTTCATCAGGTAGTTATTTCCTTCAATATTGATATAAACAATTTGGGGAAGTTCATCGCCTTTAGTGGCTAATTCAATGATGTACGAATCACCCTTTTTTACTTTTAGCGATGAATTTTTTAGATGAAATGTAAATGGAGCCGGTTTTACAAATTCCTGGTTATAATGAATAATACGATGTGTAGAATCTGTGAATACATTTTTATTTATAATAAATATAGAAATTGTGGTTATACTGCCTATTATGAAATAAAACAATATAATCCTTATGGTTCTGAACTGAATAGCTTCATTAAAATTAAAAAGCTTTAATTCTTCTATTTTCTGATCTATACTGGCCAACACAATATCGTTGGAATAATTGGTATTGTTAAATTCAGATAATTCTATGATATTCAATAACTTATCCTTAATAAAAGAAAAATGGTTTTGAATAATTTTAGTTGACGTTTTTAAATCTATTGGTTTTATAACCTTTAATAACCTAAGCAATGGAATTCCAATAAACTGAAGGATTAACAGCACACTAAAAACTATAAAACCGTAAAAAATTATTTTTCTTATATCGGTCGATAAATAAACAAAGTATTCTACTACTGAAAAAACAGTATAAAGTATTAAAAGTACAATGGCAGAAAGCACTATTCCCTTAACCAGTTTAAATGAATAATATTTAAACCTGAAAGCATTTAGCTTATTAACAAGTATGTTAAAATTTTCTGTCATTTTACTAAATTACAATCAATTACGAAATTTACTAATTGTTAACAATGTTGGCATAAACTGCTTAAAAAACAAAAATAATCTTTTAATCTAAAATTTGCATTTTTTATATTTTTTGTGATATAAATTACAATTTGAATAAACCTTGAAATAACTTCAAAAAATTAGTTGTTTTTTTTCACACATTATTAACCTGTTTAAATCCTATAAATAATCATTGTTACTAAAATTAACAGGTGTTGAAAACAATTATTACTTTATTAAAAAAGAACACTTTATACCAAAATGAAATGTTAAAAACCGATTAAAAATTATGTTGGTTCCGATTGAATAAAAAGTGAAAAATAGAAATTAACAACTTTAAACAGGTTATATACATTAGTATTAAATTTATATTTGTTTAATTATTAATAATAATATGTTTTGAAAATTCTTTTAGTAGAAGATAACGTTTTAAATCAAAAGATAGTAGTTTTTAATTTGAGTAAATTAGGTTATAATATAACTACTGTAACAAACGGGCGCGATGCTATTAAAGAAGTTAAAACACACACGTTTGATTTGGTATTAATGGATTTAATGCTGCCCGGAATGAACGGTTATGAAATTACGAAAGAAATTCGTAAGCACGAGCAAAATAATAAAAAAGATAATTCTGTTCCGGTTATTGCCATTACGGCAAACACCCTTGATAACGATCAGGATAAGTGCATAAAAGCAGGAATGAACGATTATTTGCCAAAACCTTTTACTACCGATCAATTAATAGAAAAAATTCAGCAATTTATTTAGTAATATTGTTTTTTAATGGATGAGAATCTGGACATAAGGGGAAATTCGTATACTGAAAAAGAAAGGGAACTGGATAAAAAACTGCGTCCATTACAATTCAACGATTTCAGGGGGCAAAAGAAGATTGTGGAAAATCTGGAAATTTTTGTGAAGGCTGCAAAAATGCGGGATGAATCGCTCGACCATGTTTTATTGCATGGCCCCCCCGGATTGGGTAAAACAACATTGTCGTATATAATTGCAAATGAGCTTGGGGTGGGAATAAAAGTTACTTCCGGGCCGGTTTTGGATAAACCGGGTGATTTGGCAGGATTACTCACTAATCTTGAAGAGCAGGATGTATTGTTTATCGACGAAATTCATCGTTTATCGCCTGTTGTTGAAGAGTATTTGTATTCGGCAATGGAAGATTTCAGGATAGATATAATGATTGATAAGGGCCCCAGTGCCAGGTCGGTACAACTGGAATTAAATTCGTTTACTTTAATAGGAGCCACAACCCGTTCTGGTTTATTAACATCACCTTTGAGAGCAAGGTTTGGAATTAAATCGCACCTCGAGTATTACGATGCTGAAATATTAACCGGGATTGTAAAACGATCGGCCGGTATACTTAATGTTGAAATAAGCGACGATGCGGCAACGGAAATAGCTTTCAGGAGCCGCGGAACACCTCGTATTGTGAATTCGTTGTTGCGCAGGGTACGCGATTTTGCCCAGGTAAAAGGAAATGGGAGCATAGACATGGAAATTACACGTCATGCGCTGTCTGCATTGAATATAGATAAATATGGACTTGACGAGATGGATAACCGCATTTTAATTGCCATTATAGATAAATTTAAAGGCGGGCCTGTAGGAATTACTACCATTGCAACAGCTGTTGGCGAAGACAGCGGAACCATTGAAGAGGTTTATGAACCGTTTTTAATAAAAGAAGGATTTATTAAACGTACTCCACGCGGAAGAGAAACTACCGAGCTGGCTTATAAACATTTAGGCCGGGTAAAATATGGCGACACCCCTTCCTTATTTTGATGGAACAAATTTTACCTCAAACATCCTTGGCCATAGTTTTCCGGTAACAAACATGCGGTCGTTTTCATTGTCGTATGCAATGCCATTCAGGTAATCAATTCTGTCGCCTTGTTTGTGGTACATATTTACTATTCCCTCCAGGTTAATTTCGGAAAGTATCCGCCCTGTTTCGGCTTCAATTTTAAGAATGATGTTTGTAGTGTAAACATTGGAATAGATGATACCGTCAATGTATTCCAGTTCGTTAAGAATTTTTATAACTCCTTTATTGTTGGCAACCTGTATCTTTTTTACTACCGAAAAATCGTCGGGATTAAGCCAGGTTAAAACATTGCTTCCATCGCTCATTATCAGGTAAGTGCCGTCGTTGGTAAGCCCCCAGCCCTCTTTCGATTTGTATTGAAAACTATCTATTACCGCAAAAGTGTTAAGGTCGTAAACAAAACCCTTTTGTGCTTTATAGGTCAGCTGGTAAATTTTATAGTTTAAAATGGTAATTCCTTCACCAAAATATTTGTCTTCCAGACTGAATGTTTGAAGCGCTTTGCCCGATTTTATATCTGTTTTTAGTAATTTTGAATGTCCGTTTTCGCCGGTACCTTCATATAAATATCCGTTAAGATACACGAGTCCTTGTGTGTACGAAGTTTTTAAATGCGGATAATTGTTAATTACCTGGTAAGTCATTCTATCCGGCTGAATATCAGATAGAACGGTAAACGATTTTGTATTCGTGTTTTTCAGTCCGTCGATTTTTTCGGCATAAACCCTGAAATTATCGGTTCCCAGTGAATTCAATTCAATATTTTCAACTACAAAATCGAGCTCTTTGGTCTCTTTTAAAAGTTTGTTTTTATAAAATAGTTTAATGGTTTTTATTGAACCGTCTCTCAGTTTGGTTTTAACATTTACCGATACCTTATCGCCATAAATAAATTGCTGTTTCGATGGTTTTATTACAATTGAACTTACTGGTTTGCGCGAGCGTTTTGGCTTGTTCGAACACGAGAAAAAAATAACAAATAAGAAAAACACTAGTATAAAAGGAAAAATATTTTTTTTCATCTGTTTAAAATTTTTTGGCTGCTCAAATATATAACTAATATGTTTTATGATTAAATGTTTGTATTACAAAAGAATTTTATCTTTTTACAGAGTCTTTTTAATTATTAAGATCGTGAAAATTTCATGTACATTTACCCAAAATTAATTTCAATTGAATCCATTTAAGAAATTAGCCGGCGATACGGCAATTTACGGTGTAAGCAGTATAGTTGGAAGGTTTTTAAACTGGTGGCTGGTGCCATACTACTCTTTTATGTTTTTACCCGAAGAGTATGGTGTGGTTACTAACATGTATGCCTATGTTGCATTTTTTCTGGTACTGTTAACTTACGGCATGGAAACATCTTTTTTCAGGTTTGCTTCAAAAAGCAAAAACACCGATGATGTTTATTCCACTTCACTTATTTCGCTCTTTTTTACTTCTATTTCTTTTGTTTTACTGGCAGCAGTTTTCAGAGGCGAAATTGCCGGTTTAATCAATTATCCCGAACATTCGGAATACATTTTATGGCTGGCTGTAATTCTTGGAATCGATGCCTTAACAGCCATTCCTTTTGCAAGGTTAAGACTGAATAACCGGCCGGTAAAATTTGCATTTATAAAGCTTGTAAATATTGCATTTAATATTGGATTTAATCTGTTCTTTATTTCGCTTTGCCCCAAACTGGTTGAAAGCAATCCCGATTCGTTTATCAATACCATCTATTCGCCCGATATCGGGGTAGGGTATGTATTTATTTCCAATTTGCTGGCATCGGCCATAACTTTAATCCTGTTACTACCCGAAATTTTTAGAACATCGTTCCGTTTCGATAAAAAGCTCATCAGGGAGATGCTCAGTTACGGATTCCCAATCCTGATCGTAGGGTTGGCTGGAATGGTAAATCAAAATATCGATAAAGTATTAATTCCTTTTTTAATACCGGAAGAACAAAACCCAATGTTTCAGGTCGGAATTTATGGTGCCAATTATAAACTGGCCGTATTGATGAATATGTTTATCCAGGCATTCCGGTATGCTTTCGAACCGTTCTTTTTTGCCCGCGGTGATTCAAAAGACGATCCAAAGGTTTATGCAACAGTGATGAAGTATTTTGTCATCTTCGGATTAACTATTTTTCTGGGAATGATGCTTTACATCGACATTATTAAAGTGATTATCGATTCGCAGTATCACGAAGGATTAAGAGTGGTTCCGATAATATTAATGGCCAACCTCTTTTTTGGCATTTATTTCACCCTTTCGTTGTGGTATAAATTAAAAGACATGACCCGTTACGGGGCGTATATGGCATTAACCGGAGCCGCAATCACACTTGTTTTAAATTTTGCATTAATACCGGTAATGGGCTATATGGGTTCGGCAATTGCAGTGTTTATCTGCTTTCTAATCATGATGATAATTTCATATATTTTAGGACAAAAGCATTATCCTGTGCCCTACGATATTAAAAGAATAGCTACCTATTTTATAACCGCTGTTATTATTTTTGCCATTTCAACATTTACAACCGATTTATCCCCGGGCATTAAATATTTCATTCACACAATTTTTGTAATTATTTTTCTGACAGCAGTTTATATGCTAGAAAAAAAAGAAATTGGGAGTCTGTTCAAAACAAAAAAAGAATATTAGAAATAAATATCAAAAAGTATTAATTTTACAGAATAATGGATATTGAGGGAAAAGTAATTGCTTTAGCAAGCGACCACGCGGGATTTGACAGAAAAAAAGTAGTTCTTGGTTATTTGGAACGAAAAGGTATTGCCTATCACGATTTTGGATGTTTTTCGGATGATAGCATTGATTATCCTGAGTTCGCACATGCCATTGGAGAAGCCATACATTGTGGCGAGTACGAAATCGGAATTACCTTTTGCGGCAGCGGTCAGGGGATAAGTATTACAGCAAACAAGCATCAGAATGTACGTTCGGCATTGTGCTGGAATGCCGAAATTGCTGCTCTTGCTGTTCAGCACAATAATGCAAATATTTGCGCCATTCCCGGAAGGTTTGTTACCAACGAAGAAGCAATTGCTATTGTTGAAACTTATTTAAGTGCCGAATTTGAAGGTGGCCGACATGCCCGCAGGATAGCTAAGATTCCGATAAAATAGTGCATGACCAAATTGAAAAACATATTTCTCGAAGATTCGAAAATCGCATTTGACAAAAAACACAGAAGAACTTTAAATTTTAATATTTCGAGGTACGACGAGGCGGTTGCGAAAGGAAAAATTCGTTACCGAAATATGGATTTGGCTAAAGAGAGAGCATCCTGGATAAAAGAAAAAAATGTTGCTAACCTGGCTGTAAATCTCGAAGAATTTGAGAAGAATGCGATAAAAAACGGCATTGAGGTAATCTGGGCAAGAAACAGTAAAGAAGCTATTTCTGAAATCATAAAAATACTGGAAGACAACCGCGCAAATCTTTTGGTAAAAAGCAAGTCGATGATTTCGGAAGAAATTGAGTTGAATGAAAATCTTGAAAACGCTGGTTTTGAACCTGTTGAAACGGATTTGGGAGAATTTATTGTTCAGGTAGCCGGCGAAAAACCATATCATATATTAACCCCGGCAATGCATAAATCGAAAGAAGATGTTGCCTCTCTTTTTCATAAAGAATATAATACTCCTGAAAATTCAACACCCGAAGAACTTACACTTTTTGTAAGAAAAGTATTGCGCCAAAAGTTTACATCGGCCGAAGTGGGGGTTACCGGGGCAAATTTACTGGTTGTCGATGTTGGGGGAGTTGCGCTAACCGAAAACGAAGGTAACGGGTTTATGTCGGTTTCGTTTCCGAAGGTGCACATTGTTATTGCCGGAATAGAAAAAACAATTCCTTCAATTAACGAATTACCGTTGTTTTTTCCATTGCTGTCAGCCCTGGGAACAGGTCAACAGGTAACAGTTTATAATTCATTGTTAACCGGGCCAAAAAAGGAGGGCGAAACTAACGGACCTGAAAAGATGGTGGTGATTTTACTCGATAATAACCGAACCAAAATCGCTGCTGAAGAACAACATTTTAAAGCCCTGAAATGTATCCGCTGCGGAGCATGCTTAAATGCCTGCCCCATTTATAAAAATGTTGGAGGATATACATACAATACCACATACAGCGGCCCCATTGGATCTGTAATTACTCCTTTTTTACAAGGATTTGAACAGTACAACCACCTTAGTTTTGCATGCACTGTTTGTGGTGCATGTACCGAAGTTTGCCCGGTAAAAGTTCCGTTACACGAACTTTTATTGCTAAATCGCAAGAAAAGTGTTGAACAAAATCAGGACAATTTTGTCTGGAATTCAGGCATGAAAACCTATGAATGGGCCTTTAAAGAAAGAAAAAACCTGGATATCGTAGGCGGTTCTGTAAAAAATAGATTGATTAAAACCAACAAAAATGTATTAGGGAAAGAGAAGGAGACTCCGGTGTTCGCCAATCGGTCATATAGCAAAATCAATAAGTTAAATTTAAAATAAATGCCATGTTATCTAACACCTGTAAATATGCTTTAAGGGCCCTTATTTATCTGGGCAAATTTTCAGAAGAAGATAAACGAATCGGGATTAAAAAGATTTCGAAAGATTTAGGGCTATCCTCGCCTTTTCTGGGAAAAATTCTGCAAAACCTGGTAAAACAGAAACTGCTGGTTTCAACCAAGGGGCCAAACGGTGGATTTTCGCTTGCCAAAGATCCTTCGGAAATAACTTTATGGGATATTGTGGTTAAGGTGGATGGTGAGGAATTTTTTACCAACTGCCTGATAACACTTGAGCCGTGCAAAACCCACGATTCTTCAAAACCTCTTTGTCCGGTACATGCGCAGTACGATAAATTGCGAAAAGAAATTGCCACGTTTTACAAAGAAACAACCCTTGAAGTAATTGGCCGCGATATTGAAAAGTTTGAAGATTTGGTGAAGTTGTAAAATACCATTCTCAGTAAGATTTGATATTTCAGAATAGTACTTCCCACTTTCTATTCGAAACGAAAAAGTAGTAAAACAAAGGAGCTGCAACAATGCCGGCAGTATTAGCCAGAAAATCAAACAAGTCGCTGCTTCGGGTAACTGAAATTGATTGTTGCGACAGCTCGAGTATTAAACCGAGAATTATAGCCGTTACAGGTGCCAGTAAATAATATTTTGTTCCTGATTTTTTAAACGGCCTTAAAAGTAACAGGCACAGGATAAAAAACAGTGCAAAATGAACGAGCTTGTCGAAATGTGGAATATTCAGAAATGGTTTGGAAGGAATTTTGTCTGCAGGCATAAACAATCCGTAACAGATAAGCGCCAGCCACAAAACAGGTTTCCAAAAGTATTTAAGTTTCATCTCACAAAGTGTTTGTAATTTAACTCAAAAGTAGGCAAAAAAGTATGGCAGGCATTTATATTCATATTCCTTTTTGCAGGCAAAAATGTAATTATTGCGATTTTTACAAAACGTTAAACACCCTGCTTATACCAAAGTTTCTTGCCACTTTAAAAAAGGAGGCAGAAAAACGAAAACAATACCTTAATAACGAATTGGTTGAAACTATTTACTTTGGCGGCGGAACACCGTCTGTTCTCGGCGAACAAAAGCTTTACAATCTTCTTGCTTTCCTGGATAAACAATGGAAAATTGATTCAAATGCAGAAATAACCTTAGAGGCAAATCCTGATGATTTAACGGCAACATATCTGAATGGAATTAGACAAGCTGGAATAAATCGGTTAAGCATTGGAATTCAGTCGTTTCAGGATAAACTCCTTGAAAGAATGAACCGCAGACACAATTCAGAACAGGCAGTTCAGGCAGTTGAAAATGCGGCAAAAGCCGGCTTTCAAAATATAAGTGTCGATCTCATATATGGTTTGCCGGAATTAACCGAAACTGAATGGCAGGATAACCTGGACCATGTGTTTCAGCTACCTGTTCATCACCTTTCGGCGTATCATTTAACCTATCACAAGGGCACCCCGTTTTATAGCTGGTTAAAAAAAGGAACATTAAAAGAACTTTCAGAAACAGAAAGCATCCGGCAGTTTAATATGCTCATCGATTTGGCACAGAAAAATGGTTTCGAACACTACGAAATTTCAAATTTTGCCAAAAACGAGATATATTCAAGGCATAACACCTCTTACTGGACAGGTAAAAAATACCTGGGATTGGGGCCGTCGGCTCACTCATTCGATGGCAGTTCGCGGCGATGGAATGTGTTGGATACTGAAGACTACATTCAGGCTTTTGAAAATAATACCGGCTATTTTGAAGAAGAATTTTTAACCCCGGAGGACAAGTTTAACGAATATATTTTAACCCGGATAAGGACCCAATGGGGTATTTCGTTCGATTATGTCAGGCAAAACTTCGGAAAGGAAAAAGCGGATTACCTGGAAAAGCAGATTTCTAAATATAAAGAGACAAAAAAAATTATCGTTAAAAACAATATCATTACGTTATCTCGCGAAGGGTTTTTTATCTCAGATGAAATAATGAGCGACCTGATGATTATTTAATTGCTAACCAATAAGTTGAATTCCTGAATCAAATTAATAAATATTGTTAAACCTTCGCCTTAATGCATTATTTCTATATCTTTGCGGTTCTTTAAAAAAGTGATTAAATGCAGGTTAAAATTGTAAATACATCGAAAAATAAGCTGCCGGCATACAGTACAAAATTATCTGCCGGAATGGACCTACGGGCCGATCTTAATGAGCCGGTTGTATTAAAATCTTTAGAAAGGAAACTTATACCCACTGGTTTGTTTGTTGAGTTGCCTAAGGGATACGAAGCCCAGATAAGACCAAGAAGCGGGCTGGCATTAAAAAAGGGAATTACTGTTTTAAATACCCCGGGAACAATTGATGCCGATTACCGTGGTGAAATTGGTGTAATTCTAATTAACCTGTCGCAGGAAGATTTCGTTATAGAGAATGGTGAGCGTATCTGCCAGATGATAATTGCTTCGCACGAAACTGTGGAATGGAATTTGGTAGAAGTGCTCGAAGAAACAGTTAGAGGAGCGGGTGGTTTTGGACATACCGGGAAGAATTAGAATGAAGATAAAAATATTACAAAGGGTAGGTTTTGCAGTTGTTATCGCTGTGCTTTTTTCATGTTCGGGGCCGAAAAAGGTAACCGAACAGGAAGTTGCAAAAGCAGCCGTTAATGGTAAGACCGAAGAACTGGCTGAGCAAAAGCAGAAAGAGTTTGAATATCTTTTTGTTGAAGCGCTAAAACAAAAAATGTTTGGCAATGCGCAAAAAGCCATTCAGTTATTATCCAGTTGCCTGGAAATCGATCCAAACTCATCGGCTGCCATGTTCGAGCTGGCCAACATTCATGCCGCAAACAACGATTTTACAAGCGCCTCACTTTTGCTCGAAAAAGCCATTAGCCTGAACCCGGACAATAAATGGTACAAGCTTTTACTGGCCCGGATTCATCAGCAAACACGCAAATTTTCAGAAGCAGCCGATATCTATTCTGAACTTTTAAATGAAGACCCTGAAAATCTGGAATATATCTACATGAAAGCTGCACTTCTTGCAAATGCTCAGCGATACGATGAAGCCATTGAGACGTATAACCTGATGGAAAAAAAGACCGGAATTAATGAACAGATTTCGGTGGCAAAACAGCAAATTTATATCTCAACGGGTGAGGCTGATAAAGCATTTGAAGAAGTTAAAAGGTTAATTGAGCATAATCCGGCGGAAGCAAAATACTACGGTTTGCTGGCTGATTTGTACCATGGCCAGGGCGACAAAGAAAACGCATACAAAAACTACCAGAAAATACTGGAGATGGATCCGGATAACGGGTACGTTCATTTTTCGCTGGCCAACTATTATCTCGAAAACGGGGAAAACGAAAAATCATTTAATGAAACAAAGCTGGGATTCGCCAGCGAAACGGTCGATATTCAGACTAAACTGCAATTGTACATGATGGTAACATCAAAACCTGCACAATCGGGTATAACGCCCGAACAGCAGGACGAACTGATTCATATTTTGCTAAAGAATCACCCCGACGAATTTATTGTACATACCGTTTATGCTGAAAGCCTTTTAAAACAAAATAAACCGGAAGAAGCAAGGGCTGAATTATTAAAAGCCCTGGAAATAAGCAGTAACGACTATATGGTTTGGGAACGGGTAATGTTTATCGATAACGATCTTCAGGATTGGGAGGGACTTTATGGTCATACCAAACAAATTATCGAACTTTTTCCTAACCAGCCGCAGGGATACTTTTTTCATGCAATTGCGTGTGTGCAACTCGAAAAATTTGAAGAAACCGAGGCGGTTGCCGAAGAGGGAATGGATTATATAATTGATAATCCACAAATGAGAGGTAATTTTTTAATGTTAAAAGGCGAAGCTGTATACAAACAAGGTAAAAAAGCGGAGGCATTTAAACTATTCGACAGGGCAGTGGAACTCGATCCTGAAAATTACATCACACTTAATAATTATGCATATTATCTGTCGGTCAACGGGTCGAACCTCGATAAAGCCGAGCGCATGAGCGGGAAGGTAATTGAGCGTTTTCCGGATAACTCAACATATCTTGACACTCATGCCTGGGTATTGTTTAAAAAAGGAGAATATACACTTGCCAAATTTTATATGGAATCTGCCATAAAGAACGGGGGAGACGACAATCCCACACTTTTGGAACATTATGGCGATATTCTTTTTATGCTCGAAAAACTCGAAGAGGCCAAAGAGTTTTGGGAAAAAGCCAAAAACAGAGGTGGAACATCGGAAGTTTTAGAGCGCAAAATCAGGGAACAGAAATATATTGAAGAGTAGAAAATGGCAAAATGGTCTTTTGTTAAACTTCAGGTTTTAGCAGCATTTATTTTAGCACTGTGGTTCACGTCGTGTAAGGCACCGAGCGAAATGCCTGTGGCGGAGGCAAAGCCTATGAGCACAAATAAACTGCTTAAAAAGGTTGAGCAAAATGCGTTCGATTACGACTGTTTTGCCATTAAACGCATAAGCTGCCAGTATTCGAGCAACGAGTCGAAAGCCAACTTTAAAATTAACCTGAGAGCAAAAAAAGACGATAAAATACTGGTTTCAATTAGTAAGTTGAATATTCCGGTAGGACGAGTGTTACTTACCCCCGACAGTGTAAAATATGTAAACTATATCGACCGGAATTATTTTACTGACGATTACTCATTTTTAAGCGAATTTTTACACATCGACCTCGATTTTGCCACCATTCAATCCATTATTTCCAACAACGCATTTTCTTACCGGAACGATCCGAAAAACAAAGATTTCAAAACTTTCCATTCATTTGTAGAGTCGGGTATGTATGTGCTTCAGTCAGAAAAAACGAAAAAATTATTCAAAATAGAAGAGAAGGGTAAACCACAAAAAATCGAGCGGCGGTTAAAACGGCTCGATGATGATGCCCTGATTGTTCAGAAAATGTTTTTTAATCCGGCAAACTTTGCATTAACCCGTTTGGAAATTAACGATAAAACCAACAACCGTATAATGAACCTGAATTTTAACGACTTTGTCGTGGTTGAAAAGAAGGATTATCCGGGCGGTATCGATATGAATTTTCTTTCTGATGCGGAACAGATAAAAATGAAAATCAGGATGAGCGGTTTTTCAACAGAAAAAATCAACTCCTTCAGCATAAAAATTCCTGATAAATATGAAGAGCTAATAATAAATTAACCGTCAATTCTGTTACATTCGTACAAAGTAACTTTTCAGATGAGAACAGTTTTAGTAACAGGATTATTTCTCGTAATAAATTTAATTTGTTTTGGCCAGTCGTTAACCGACCTACAAAAGAAAAAGCAGGATGCGGCCAAAGAAATTGAATATACAACCCGTTTACTAAACCAGACACAGAAAAGCGAAAAATCATCGTTAAACCAGCTTCGTTTAATTAACAGCAAAATAAGCCGCAGAAACACCATAATTTCGAGTATAAGCAAAGAAATTAGCATTTACAAGGAAGTAATCGACAATAATGCGTTGGCCATTAAAATGCTTAAAAACGATGTTGAGCAGCTTAAGAAGGAATATGCCGAATTAATTCGTTCGGCTTATAAAAATATAAACATTAACGATAAAGTGCTGTTCCTGCTTTCTGCCGAAAACTTTAATCAGGCCTATCGCAGGTATTTATACATGAAACGATACACAGCTTTTCGCGAAAGACAGACGGAAACATTAAATGCCCTGCAATTGGTTTTAAACACCAACATATCGCGGTACGAACGGCAGAAAAATATAAAACAAACACTGGCTGATGAAAACAGGAATGAAAACCAGAAACTGGTAAAAGAAAAAGGCGGCAAGAATACCGAGCTTCAAAAACTTCAGAAGCAAAAACGCGGATTACAACAGAAACTCAGACAACAACGGAAAATCGAACAGCAGCTGGAGCGCGAAATACAGCGGATTATTGAAGAGGAAGCCCGAAAAAGCAGGGAAGCAGGAGGTTCGGGATTTGCACTTACGCCGGAACAAAAGCTAACAGGAAACAACTTCGAACAAAATAAAAGCAGACTGCCATGGCCGGTTGAACGGGGAATAATTACCGAGCATTTTGGTGTACACAGGCATCCTGTTTTAAGGAATGTTCAGGTTCGTAACAACGGAGTGAATATTGCAACCGAAACCGGGGCTAAGGTACGGGCCATTTTTAACGGCGAAGTAAGTCGTGTTTTTGGAATATCTGGAGGAAATACCGCCGTTATTTTACGCCACGGAATGTATTTAACCGTTTATTCTAATTTAAGGGAAGTGGTGGTAAAAAAAGGTGATAAAGTGGCTACAAAACAAAATATCGGCACTGTTTTTACCGACTCTGACGATGGAAACAAATCGGTTTTAAAATTTCAGATCTGGGTCGAAAACCAGAAACTGAATCCCGAAGAGTGGATTGGCCGGCAGTATTAACCAATTTTTTTCTGATGGTCCCTGATTTCTTCCAGCCGATCCAGAATATCCATGGTTACAGGATTTTCAGTTGCAGCATTTCGCATCTCCTCTTTTCTTAGGCCCAGCTTTGTGTCGAGCCTTCCCAGCACCAGCGAGAACAAAACAAAAACAACCATCATTGCCGGGTAAGTAATTAGCTTGTTTTCATCCAGAAAATCGCGGATAGTTTGGTCTTTAAAATCATTCAGAAACATAAAAGCAATCATTATAAAACTAATGTAGCCAATGTACATTCTGGCACGATCGATGTAAATCTTCCAGCGAATAAAAGTTCTTTTATTTAGCTGAATTCCAAATACTTTCATAATTATTTCTATTTAATAGCATGAGTTATAAACGTGGTAGTTGCAATAATATTATGACATAAAAAAACCGGCTAACTGCCGGCTTTGATTTGTATTTTATTTTCCTACAAATTAGCGATTCTGGTTAACGACGGAATATCTAAAAATTTAATTTTTCTTCCCTGCAACTCAATCAGCTTATCGCTTTTAAATTCTGATAATAAACGAATTACCGATTCGGTGGCAGTACCAACCATATTGGCCAGTTCTTCCCTGGTTAACGAAATCTGCAGCGTGTTCTGGTTATCCAGATCAAAATTATCTTTTAACAACAGAAGCACTTCTGCCAATCTTTCGCGGACTGTTTTTTGTGCAATATCTGTAATGTAATCGTTTGCTTCACGCAGTTCCCTACATACAATTTGCAGCATGTGATGCGAAAACTGCCAGTTGCTCTGAATCAAATAAAGCAAAGTCTGGTACGGAATATGGCACAACACCGCTTCGTCGATAACTTTGGCAGTTGTACAGGCCAGCTCCTGGCTTAATAACGATCGGTAAGCAATAATCTCCCCCTTTTTTGCAAACCTGATAATTTGTTCTTTCCCGTCAATGCCGGTCTTAAAAATTTTTACAATTCCGCGGGTTACGCAGAAAAAGCCAGTTAACCTGCTTCCCTCGCGATAAATAACTGTTCCTTTTTTGTATAACGAACATGTTTTTTCATAATTCAGGCGGTTAAACTCATCTTCGTTCAGTTTCTTAAACAGCTGAAAACCACTCAAATTAGTTTCTTCGTCTGTAGGCCTTTTAATTGCATTTCTCATCTTTTTACTAAATAATCAATGTTAATTAAACAATATCCCCCTTTTAATTATTATTTAAATATACAATTATATACAATATTCAGAAAACTATTTATATGTATAGTTTCATATTGAATAATTGCAGTGCAAATTAATGTAAAACTATTTAAAATAAGGATGTTATGAAGCATATTGTTGATATGTCGTGGACAGATAAAATTGCCTTTGAGGCAGACATGGATGGGCATAAAGTAATAATTGATGCCACTGAAGAAACAGGTGGAAGCGACCTGGGACCGAGGCCTAAAAAGCTTATGCTAACATCGCTTGCCGGGTGTACCGGAATAGATGTGGTTTTAATTCTGAAAAAGATGAAAGTAGTTCCCGATGCTTTTAATGTTATTGTTGAAGGAGAACTTACCGACGAACATCCGAAATATTATAAAAAGGTGAAGATAATTTACCAGTTTAAGGGAAAAGATTTACCGATGAATAAACTGGAGAAAGCAATTAAACTTTCGGAGGAGAAATACTGTGGTGTTAGTGCGGTTTACCGCCAGGCCATGGAGATGGAAACTGAAATCAGAATAGTTGAATAAACATTCGGGCTACAATACACAAATTTGATAGATTCCTTTTCTCAATTCATAATAAGAGAATGGTATTTTTTGTACTTTTAATTTTTGCAAAATTTATCAGTTTATGATTCATTCCATTAATCCGTTAACAAACGAAATTGTTAATTCATACGAACCACATTCCGATAAGGGTGTGGAAAAAATAATTAATTCGGTTGATAAAACCTGGTGTCACTGGCGCAGTACTTCGTTTATGTACCGCAGCCAGTTAATGCAAAACCTCTCGGGCTTGCTGAAAAGTAAAAAAGAGGAACTGGCGCTGCTAATGGCGCAGGAAATGGGAAAAGTTAAAAAAGAGGGGCTTGCCGAAATTGAAAAATGCGCCTGGGTTTGCGACTATTATGCAGCCAATGCTGAGAGTTTTTTAGAGAATGAGCATATCTCAACCGAGGCTTACCGATCGTATGTTTCGTATCGGCCACTTGGAACTGTACTGGCTGTTATGCCCTGGAACTTTCCCTTTTGGCAGGTATTTCGGTTTGCCGTCCCAACATTGATGGCCGGAAATACAGCTGTGTTAAAACATGCCAGCAATGTGCCGGGCTGTTCAATTGCAATTGAGGATCTGTTTCGCGAAGCCGGATTCCCTGAGAATGTATTTCGTTCGTTGTTAATTGGGAGCAGCCAGGTGAAAAATGTAATCAAACACCAGGCAATAAAAGCGGTTAGTTTAACCGGAAGTACACCGGCCGGTAAAAGTGTGGCATCTATTGCCGGAGGAGAGCTAAAAAAATGTGTTCTCGAACTTGGAGGCAGCGATCCGTACCTGATTCGCAAAGATGCCGATTTGGAATCGGCGGCAAAAACCTGTGCCGACGGAAGATTGCTTAATGCCGGTCAAAGTTGTATTGCCGCCAAACGGTTTGTTGTGGCTGATGAGGTGTATCCTCAATTTTTAGAGCATTTTACCCACGAAATGAACAAGGCGCATTTTGGCGATCCGTTTGATCCCGAGTCAACTATGGGGCCGATGGCACGTACCGATTTAAGGGATGAACTCCATAAGCAGGTTACCGATTCAATTGAAAAAGGAGCAGAGGTGATTCTCGGAGGTGAAATTCCACATCGGAAAGGCGCCTTTTATCCTCCTACAATTCTTGAAAATATAAAACCGGGAATGCCGGCATACGACGAGGAGTTGTTTGGCCCAGTGGCTTCGGTAATCAGGGTTAAAGACGATAAAGAGGCCATACATGTTGCCAACGATACTGAGTTTGGACTGGGAGCTGCTGTGTTTACTTCAAATATTGTGAAAGGCGAAAACATTGCAGAAATGCACCTCGATGCGGGATGTTGTTTTGTGAATGATTTTGTAAAATCCGATCCGCGGTTGCCATTTGGTGGTATTAAAACAAGTGGCTACGGCCGAGAACTGTCGCTACATGGAATAAGAGAATTTGTGAACGCCAAAACGGTAGTTGTAAAATAATCCGGGGATATAAAATGTTATCCTTTTTTCCTGATTTTTTTATTCCTTAACAAAAGGTAATAGATTATTGCTGTAAAAATGTTGAAAACAACTGCCAGGATAGTCCAGATAATTTTAACCAGGAGATTAGCATCTTTGTTGAGTTTCCAGACATGAAAAATCACCCAAACGGCGCATACCAAGCCGACGATTACAATTATTGTTTTAATGTCCATATTGTTCGTTTTAAATTATTTTTTTATCAATTTACGGAATTAAGACAGATTTTCAAATTCATATCTGAGGGAAGGCTTCATTAATTATTTAAACCCCACATCTTAATTCCAATTCTTTTCAGAAAGATTCATGCCACGCGTTTTATTGTGTGGCAAGCCAAGATTTTAAATTTAACGTAGAAATTATTTGTTCTTTTATAAATGTATTTATTTATAAACAATAAAATTTTTTATTAATAAAAAACAAATATTTATATTTGTAATAAATAATTTGTAATGATTTTAAAATCAGTACTTTTTGATATCATTAATTCTCAACAAAATAATTTTTTTAAGCGAGAATTAAAAACAAGAAGAGAATTAATTAATGATTTAAAAGATAATATTAGCCGGTTAGTAATAATTAACGGGATTAAACGAACCGGGAAAAGTACCTTTCTTTTTCAGCTTTATAAAGAAAATTTTCAGGATGTATTTTACATCAATTTCGAACATCCCGGATTATATGATTTCGAACAGAATGATTTCTTCAAACTGGATGAAATAATAACTGCATCAGGAAATGAGGTGCTGTTTTTTGATGAAATTACAGAATTAAAAGGATGGCAAAATTATGTAAGACAGAAATTTGAAGAAGGATTTACTGTTGTTCTTACTGCATCAAACTCCGAAATACTAAATAACGAGGAAGGTTTAAATTTAACAGGCAGGTACGTTATAAAAGATTTGCTGCCATTCTCGTTTACTGAATTTTGCAGTTATCACGAATACAAAAAGGACGAAAAAGCAGTTGTAAATTATATGAAACAGGGCGGTTTCCCCGGCAATCTGGAAAATGACAACGATGATTATTTAAGCCAGTTGTTCGATGACATTGTGGTTAGGGAAACTGGATTGCGGTTTGGTGTACGCGATATAAAATCGTTTAAACGCCTGGCAATGCATTTGCTGCTTAATGTTGGAGAATTAATTACTGGAAATCAGCTAAAAAGTTTGCTTGGTATAAAAACCACTAGCACCGTTATGGATTATCTGTCGTTTTTAGAGTCAGGATTTCTATTTCATTATGTTCCCAAGTTTAGTTATTCGGTTAGAAAACAGATGATTAATCCGCGTAAGGTTTACGTTGTCGATACCGGGTTTGTTGGAACCAATACCTTTTCTGCAGAAAATAAAACAGAGCAACTTTTGGAAAATCTGGTTTATTTACGTCTTAGACAACAGTATTCGGAATTAAATTATTATTCCGAAATGTATACCTGCGATTTTGTAGCTTTTGGTAAAAACAGGGCAGTTAAGGCTGTGCAGGTTTGTGGTAGTTTACAGCAGGATAATCTTGAAAAAGAGCTGAACGGACTGTATGAGGCCATGGAATTTTTTGAATTTGCCGAAGGAACACTGGTAACCATGAATCAAAGTGACAGATTTGAACGAAACGGGAAGGTAATAAATGTGGTTCCGTTTTATGAATTCTAAAAATATCGCCTTACTTTTTTCGCGTATTGTAAATATTCATGACCATAGTTACTTTTCATGAATTTTTCCTCTTTCAGTATAAAAAAGTGGATACCAATTACTGCTAATACTGCAAGCCCAATAAAAAAGGGAGTGGGCAGAATAAATGCAATCCCTGTAAACCACATCTCCAGGGAAACAAAAAACGGATTACGGGAAAGAGAAAAAATACCTGTTGTTATCAGGCGTCCCGTATTCTCCTTGTGCAGGCCAAAGCGCAGCGATTTATTAAAATGAATCAGGGTAACAGCAAGCAGCGAAATGGAAAATAAAATGAGTATACTTCCTGCTATTTTTAGGTTTGTTGATGCAGCTAAGGGTTTGGTTAAGGTGTTGGGTAAAATATTAAATGATAATTGAAATACCGGCCTGAGCATTTCAACAATAAACAGCAGGAAAATTAACCCAAAAACAAGATACATAATAGTGGTTGTGATTCTTGTTTTACCTGATTTTGAAAGCACATTGGTTCCAAGAATATTCAGATAAATTATTCTGCCGGTTATTAAAATCAGCAGGATAAAAAAACTTATCAGTGGAACATAATTTAAGAAAACCATGCTGTTAATTTACATGTTTAAATGGATAAAAAAAATCCCCGGCTTTCGACCGGGGAATATTTCTGAATATGTTTTTTTTGTTTTAGATAGTCTCTTAGATATTCGGGAATGAAATACCAATCATTAACGGATAAACTTCAGGGCCACGGCCGTCTTTAAACAGGGAAGTCATGCTGTAGTTGGCGAATACGCAGAAATCGCCAAATCCGATACGCCCGGTAAGTTCGTACTTCCATTGGTTGATATGAAATCCGCTTTTCGATTTTTGCTTGTCGTGGTTATGGTATTTATACTTGGTGTGCGAGCCAAGGTACAGGCTGCCAATAACCCCACCGGCTAAATACAAACGCGAACTGCCCATGCGGAGAGGAGTTTTAATTTCGAGCATTAACGGTGCAGTTAAATAATTTACATGTAACTTGGTCTTTTTTACACTGCTGGTTTCGTGTAGAATTGAAACGGGAATAACCATACCGTAGCCATCCTGTTTTTCGAGTGTAATTGGATCGTTGAAAGTATAATCGGTAAAACTAAATCCGAGGCCTGTAACCACACCAAAGGTTTTACGTTCGTTTTTAAAGGCAAATTCCATAAGGTTTAGGTTCCACGAAAGCGATTTGCCGGGATTTAAATCAATAAAATCGCCGTATTTTTCATAGTCAGTTCCGCTGTAAAGCGAATAGTCCGATTCGGCAATTATATTTACTCCCACTTCCAGTCCGGCCCAGTGAGGATTAAACCTGCCGTGCCACTTTTTACTTTTTACCTCTTTATCAATCTTAACATAAGTGCCGTTACTGCCTTCAATAACCCTGAATGTTCGCCGGCCTACCCTGATATGTGTTGTATCGCCCCAGTCATCGGTAATTACTTCAACTCCTTTGTCAGGATTGTCGCCCACAATAACATGTACTTTATCGTCGTCTTCAACAACAGTAACAACGTTTTTCTTCATTACTTTCACTTCGGTTGTATCAGTGGTTTGTGCAAACAGGTTCATGGCAAAAACAGTGCACAAAATCAATGTAAATAATTGTTTCATTTTTATCAGTTTAAATGTTCTGATACTGTGACGTGTGGGTATCTTTGAAAGTTACAGGTGTGAGAAATTTTATTCCGATTCTGTTTTATTCCCGGGAATGGAAAATGCCAATAAACGCGATTCGTAGTTGTATTCGGTTACCTTTCCCTCTTTGTTGGTTTCGTAGGTGAATTTTTCGTTCGACATGCTTGTCACCAGATTCAATCCGGCTTTGGTAATTTTGTTTAAGTTGAATTTGTTTATTCCTGTTTTTTCTTTGATGATATCAGCCAGCAGCCGTTCATCATCGTAATAGTAATTTTCAGGATATGTTAAATTTATGGTTGCCAGAATAGCTTCGGGTTGTCCGTTATTTAGCGTGGCGGTAATGGCTTCCAATTCATCAGGAACTTCAACAGGAGTACGCACCGCTGCCAGATCTTCGTGTTTCATTCTGCCTTTCGAATTTTCCCTTATGCTTTTATTTGATTTCTTTTCAGGAACAGGTTGTTTAACTTCTGGTTTGACCGAACCTTTTTGGTTTTTTCCCTTGTCTCCTTTGTCCGATTTAACCGGATCATTTTTCATTTTTTCAACGGGAACTACCTTTTTGATTTCAGGGGCAGCTTCCTTTTTAATAGTTTTTTCATCAAATTTGGCAACCTGGTTATCCGGAACGGTTTCCTGCCTGCGAGTGTCCATAAAATTGAAAATGGCCAACGCCAGAATTAGCACAGCTGCAACTCTCCCAGACCACAACAAAAAAACTTTTCGTGCTGATTTTTTATACAGCCTGCTTTTTTTCGTGAAAACTACTGATTCGTCGGCCTTCAGCTTTGTTTTGCTGAAAAGAACAATATCCTTTTGCTTTTCAGGGTGGGTGGCAATATATGCCTCAAATCCGGCTTTTTCTTTTTCCAAAATATCACCCTCCAGACTGGCTATTGCAGCATTGTCGAACTCTTTTTCCGAATCGTATTTTTCTTTATATAATTTTTCTTTTTTGTCGAATGAGATTTGTTCGGGTACTGCTCTTACCTGCTCAAAAAGAGAAAGTTCTTCTTTTAAGTCAGGATTCTGTTGCAGAAATTCGATAAAAATATCTACAAGCCGCTCATCCAGGTTTCCTTCCAGATAATCGATAAAATATGCTTCGTAATTATTTCTGTTAATCTCCATTACGCAACGGCTTCAATACTACCAATATATTTTTTCAGAAATACCCTCGCCCGGTAAATGTAAACTTTTACCTGCGATTCGCTTAAGTTGGTTAATTCACCAATCTCTTTGTAATTATACCCTTCGTAGTCGCGCAGTAAAACTACCATGCGCTGAATTTCGGGTAACCTGTCGACAGCTTCTTTTAAAATTTCGTTTAAATCAGAATAATTGTTTTCATGGCCTTCTTCATTAAAACTGATTTCCTCTGTAAATAACGATCGTTTCTCCTTTCTTATTCTGTCAATCATGGTGTGGTAAGCCGTTGTAAACAGGTACGATTTTACCTTTTGGGCATCCACATTATCTACATTTTTCCAGAGTTTTTCAAAACTGTCCTGTACAATATCTTCTGCCTTATGGGTATCCTTAATGCTTTTTAAAACAAACCTGTACAAACGGTCTGAAAAATCGTCAACTGCCTGATTGTAATCGTTTATTGTCATTCGGTCTTTTGAACACTGTTCATAGCATAAGACGAACAAGCGGGTGGTATGTTACAGCAGGGAATAAAAAAAGCCCCGATTTCTTTCGAAGCTTTCTAAATATCTGGTAAGAAGTCTATTTTACAATTTCTACCCAACCGTGAGAATCGGATTCGTCGCCATACTGTATGGCCCGAAGTTTATTGTACAGTTTTGTCGACCACTCACCTGCTTCTTCCTGGTTTCCATATTTAAACCACTTATCGTTATCGGCATCGTAAACTCCTTTTATTGGAGAAATAACTGCAGCAGTTCCGCAGGCGCCTACCTCCTCAAATTCGGCTAGTTCTTCATAAGGAACCTTTCTTCGCTCAATATTCAATCCCATCTCTTCAGCTAAAACTATCAGGCTTTTATTGGTGATTGATGGTAAAATGGAATCTGACTCCGGAGTGATGTACGTTTTGTTTTTTATACCGAAAAAGTTGGCCGGACCACATTCATCGAGATATTTTTTCTCTTTGCTGTCTAGGTAAAGAACAGCTGAAAAACCTCCGGCTTTGGCTTTTTTACCTTCGTACATACTGGCAGCATAGTTTCCGCCAACTTTGTATTTCCCGGTTCCCTGCGGTGCAGCTCGGTCGAATTCGCGCATAATCACCAAATCAGTTGGCTTAAATCCTTCGGGAAAGTAAGGTCCAACCGGTGTTACAAAAACCATAAAAAGATATTCGGTGGCAGGGGCTACACCAATCTGAGGCCCTGTACCAATCAGCAACGGACGAATGTATAATGCTGCACCCGATTCGTAAGGAGGTACAAAGCGCTCATTCATCTTAACAGCCATACGAACAGCCTCTTCAAATTTTTCGACAGGCAGTTTTTCCATTAAAATACCTTCACACGAATCCTGCATCCGTTTTGCATTATCTTTCATCCGGAAGACCCGGATTTTACCGTCTTTGCCTTTAAATGCTTTTAACCCTTCAAATGCCTCCTGTCCATAGTGCAGGGCAGTGGCGGCCATGTGAATGTTTATGGTATTCGAAGTCGATGTTTCCAGTTCTCCCCAATCGCCGTTGCGGTAGTAGCAGCGAATGTTGTAATCTGTGTCGCGGTATCCAAACCCCAGGTTTTGCCAATCGAGATTTTCCATTTTTATTTCTTTCGTTTTGATTTTTATCGAAAAGAGTACAATTCTCAGTTCGGTACAACAAAATAAAGAATTTTTATTTTATCTGAGCAAAAGAAAAGTCAAGTTATTAAAGGAAACATGGATGTTTTATAACCAGTTAATATTTAGGTTATAATGAATTGAAAAATGAGAGGTTGAATTACTGAAAGATTGTTAAAATGATGGGAAGCAAAGTTCTAAATTAAATTTTTTGGGCTACCTGAGCTTACTGTTGTTTTTATGACGGTTTTTATCGCGGTTGGTTTTTTTCTCCATATTTTTCAGAAATGCTTTGGTTAAATCAATACCGGTTTGGTTGGCCAGGCAAATCAGCACCCAGAGTACATCGGCCATTTCATCGCCTAAATCGTAGTTTTCATCCGATTTTTTAAACGACTGGTCGCCATATTTCCGGGCCATAATCCGTGCCAGTTCGCCAACTTCTTCGGTTAATACGGCCATATTTGTTAGTTCACTAAAGTATCGTACACCATGTGTGTTTATCCATGTGTCGACCATTTTTTGGGCTTCAGTTATTGTTATGTTGTTTGTTTCCATTTTAAAAATCTTTTTGTTTAGAATCAATAATTATGGTTACAGGCCCGTCGTTAACCAATGCCACATCCATCATGGCACCAAATTCTCCGGTTCCCACTTTTTTGCCCAAAGTCTGCTCTATAGCCGAAACAAATTTTTCGTACATCGGTACCGAAAAGTCTGGCTTGGCCGCACGAATATACGAAGGACGGTTACCTTTTTTTGTGTTGGCATGCAAAGTAAACTGGCTAACCACAATAACATCGCCATCCATATCTTTTACCGAAAGGTTCATCACTCCGTTCTCATCGTCAAAAATCCTGAGTTGAGCTGTTTTTCTCACCAGGTAATCAATGTCTTCCGGAGAATCGTTGCTTTCTATGCCTACCAATACCAATAATCCTTCATTAATTTCTGAAACTGTTTTTCCTTCAATGGTAACCGAAGCCTCTTTTACTTTTTGAATAACTACACGCATTTGTTTGAATTTGTGTGACGAATATAAAAAATCGATAATCCAATTTCAATTTTGACGGGATTAAAAGAGTTGTTAATTTTAAGGACGAATATCTAAATCAACTAAAACGTAAAAATATGCACAGAAAACTTCGTATGGGAATGGTTGGTGGAGGCACCGATGCATTTATTGGGGCGATTCACCGCCTGGCAGCTTTAATGGATAACCAGATTGAACTGGTTTGCGGCTGTTTTAGTGTCGATCCCGAAATTTCAAAAGCCTCGGGTAAGCTGTATTATCTTCCAGATGACAGGGTTTATGAAACCTACCAGGAGATGTTTGAAAAGGAAGCGCAGTTGCCGGAAGGAGAGCGAATGGATTTTGTCACGATAGTAACACCAAATTTCGTTCATTTCGACCCGGCAATAATGGCGCTCGACAATGGATTTCACGTTGTGCTCGACAAGCCAATTACTTTTACCCTCGATGAAGCCTTAAAACTGAAAGAGAAACTCGGCGAAACCGGGCTCACTTTTGCACTGACTCATACTTATTCCGGTTACCCGGCTGTAAAGCATGCCAGGCAGATGATAGCCGATGGCAAACTGGGTAAAATAAAAAAATTATTTGTTGAATACCCTCAGGGCTGGCTTTCGTCGAAGCTGGAAGATACCGGAAATCCGCAGGCCTCGTGGCGTACCGACCCAAAACGATCGGGCAAAGCAGGCTGCATGGGAGATATTGGCACACATGCCCACCATCTGGCAGAATACATCACCGGATTAAAAGTAACCGAGTTGTGTGCCGAACTTAACACTTTTGTTCCAAACCGTTTGCTCGACGATGACGGAGCCGTGCTGCTTCGTTTTGATAATGGAGCCAAAGGAGTTTTAATGGCAACACAAATTGCAGCAGGCGAAGAAAATGCCATAAAAATCAGGATTTATGGAGACAAAGGAGGATTGGAATGGGCACAAATGGAGCCCAATACATTAATATTGAAATGGAAGGATAATCCCATGCAGGTATTACGTACCGGAACCAGCCTCAATAGCGATATTGCTGCGCACAATACCCGTACACCTGGCGGACATCCCGAGGGTTATCTCGAAGCCTTCGCAAATATCTACCGCAACTTTGCAACAACCATTATGGCCAAGGCAAACGGCAAACAACCAACTGCCGAAATGCTCGACTTCCCCGGTGTGGAAGATGGTATTCGAGGAATGCAGTTTATTGATACCGTGGTTAGTGCCGGCAACAATGATGATGTGAAGTGGGTAAAATTTGGCGAGATGTAAGCCCCCTCTGACTCCCCCCAAGGGGGAGAATAACGAAAAAATAATTAAGCTGAATTCTTCTGCCCGAAGGAAATGTAAAACATTGAAAGAGAACTTAAATAAAACTATCTAATAACCTGGAATTATTATTAATTGATTATAACGACAGTCTTTTTCTTTCTTCCCTCTCCGTTGGAGAGGGTTGGGGAGAGGCTATTTAAACTTTATTTGTAATGGCAAGACCAGTAACACTTTTCACCGGACAATGGGCCGACCTTCCCATTGAAATCATGTGCCAAAAGGCTAAAGAGTTTGGGTACGACGGTCTCGAGCTTTGTACCTGGGGCGACCACATGGAAGTAGCAAAAGCCGACAAGGCGTATTGCGACAGCAGAAAAGCACTTTTAGATAAATACGATCTGAAATTATTTGCAATATCAACCCACCTCGACGGGCAGTGTGTTTGCGACCCGATAGACGAACGGCATAAAAGCATTGCCAGCCCACATGTTTGGGGCGACGGCGATCCGGAAGGCGTGAGGCAACGTGCTGCCGAAGAGATGATAAAAACTGCAGAGGTTGCTAAAAGGTTAGGTCTCGACACGGTTATTGGCTTCACCGGAAGCCCAATCTGGCACCTGCTCTACTCGTTTCCGCCGGTACCTCCCGAAATGGTTGCAAAAGGGTATAAAGAGTTTGCCGACCGCTGGAAACCGATTCTGGATGAATACCAGAAACTGGGAATAAAATTTGCGCTGGAAGCTCATCCCACCGAGATAGCGTTTGATATTCATACAGCACACCTGGCACTAAAAGCGCTTGATTACCATCCGGCATTTGGGTTTAATTTCGATCCAAGTCATTTTGGTTATCAGCATGTAGATTACGTGAAGTTTATCTACGAATTTGCCGACCGTATTTTTCATGTTCACATGAAAGATGCATACTGGAGCGATGTACCTACGAGTGTTGGTGTTTTTGGTGGACACATGGAGTTTGGCGATAACCGCAGATACTGGAACTTCCGTAGCCTGGGCAGGGGAAAAATCGACTTCGAAAATATTATCCGGGCTTTAAACGACATCGGGTACAAAGGCCCGCTTTCCGTTGAGTGGGAAGACAGTGGTATGGATCGCGAAGCAGGGGCTGCTGAAGCCTGCAATTTTGTAAAATACGTCGATTTTGAATCATCCAACGTGGCTTTCGACGATGCAATGCAGAAAGAATAAAAAGTTGGAAGCTGGAAATCGGAGGGGGCTGTATCAAAAGTAGCTGACGAAAAACATTGAATTATTTTCTTTTGAGACACCCTCTTTTTGTTTTGTACTCAAAAATAACTATCAAATTAACGGTTGGGAAATTGTAAAATAATCAGGTGTTAAGCTTATATTGTTAATTCTACAAAAAGTCTTCACCTTAAGGCGATTTACTAAAATTATTATAATTTTGAGGTCGATTTTGAAGGATGTATTAATTCGAACAAATCAACTAAACTTTAATATTATTTTACAACAGGATTAAAATGACCAACAGAAGAAATTTTATTAAAACATCAGCTATGGCAACTGCCGGTGTTGGATTGGCAGCTTCCATGCCCATGGCAATGAATTCGTGTAAAGGTGCGAATGAGAAACTTACCTGCGGGGTGATAGGCGTTAAAGGAATGGGATGGTCTGACCTTCAGGCATTTCTTCTTCAGAAAAATACAGAGTGTGTGGCCATTGCCGATGTGGATGAGAATGTGTTAAACAAACGCATTGCCGATACTGAAAAAATTCAGGGTACAAAACCCAAAGGATTTAAAGACTTCCGCAAACTGCTGGAAGAACCAGGAATTGATGTAATTATAATCGGTACGCCCGACCATTGGCATGCCTTACCTTTTATATATGCTGCACAGGAAGGAAAATATATTTATTGCGAAAAACCTTTATCCAATACTATAGAAGAAATAAATGTAATGGAGAATGCTGCCAACCGGTACAACAGTATTGTACAGATTGGCCAATGGCAGCGCAGCGATAAGCACTGGCAGGATGCAGTAGAGTTTGTTCATTCTGGTAAACTCGGAAAAATACGTACTGTTCGTGCATGGTCGTACCAGGGGTGGATGAAACCAGTTCCGGTAATGTCAGATAGCAATATTCCGGCAGGTATCGATTACGATTTCTGGCTGGGGCCTGCTCCGGCACGTCCGTTTAATCCCAACCGCTTCCATTTTAATTTCCGTTGGTTTTGGGACTATGCCGGAGGGTTAATGACCGACTGGGGTGTGCACATTATCGACTATGCTATGTTTGGAATGAAAGCTAAAGCCCCAAAATCGGTAATGGCAATGGGTGGTAAATTTGCCTATCCTGAAGATGCTGCCGAAACACCCGATACAATGCAGGCACTGTACGAATTCGACGATTATACCATGCTGTGGGATCATGGAACCGGAATTGATGGTGGTTATTACGGACGTAGCCATGGTGTTGGTTTTGTAGGAAATAACGGAACGCTGGTGGTCGACCGCAATGGATGGGAAGTGATTCCAGATGGAGGCAGAAACCCGAAAATGAAGAAGGTTGATCTGATAAAAGGCGACGGCCAGGGGCTGAACAACCACATGAAGAACTTTATAGACTCTATTAAAGATAATAACCGCAATACAAATACAAACATTGAGATTGCAGCCAATACTGCCCGTGTTTGCCACCTGGGTAATATCTCGTTAAAGGCCGGAAGGCGCCTGTACTGGAATGCCGAAAACAGCACCTTTATTAACGACGATGAGGCCAATCAATACCTAAAGGCCAAATACCGGGCTCCGTGGGAGTTACCAAAGATTTAAAATTTGATTCATTAAATATTGAAAGGCAGGCTCATCAGGATCTGCTTTTTTATCTCAGTGCACCTCTGTGATTTCTCCTTGTTTTCTGTGATAAATAAAAAGCAATAAGATACAGAATTAACCATAATATATACAAAATTGTATCTTTAGAAAAACATTTTCATAGAGATGGATAATGATACATTAAACGATTTTATTGCCGGTATTCCAAAAGCAGAACTTCACCTGCACATTGAAGGAACTTTCGAACCGGAATTACTTTTTCATATAGCCTACAGAAATAAGGTAGGCCTCGTGCATCAATCAGTTGAAGAGCTGAGAAATGCCTACAATTTTAACAACCTGCAGGAATTTCTCGATATTTATTACGAAGGAGCTGACGTTCTTATCAGCGAGCAGGATTTTTACGATTTAACCCTTGCTTACCTTCAAAAAGCATACGAACAGAATATCGTTCATGCCGAAATATTTTTCGATCCACAAACTCACACACAAAGGGGTGTAAGTTTCGAAACGGTGGTAAAAGGCATACAAAAAGCACTTGATGAAGCCCACGATAACTGGGGCATTACCACCCGGCTGATTCCCAATTTTTTGCGTCATTTAAGCGAAGAGGAAGCCATAGAAACATTCAGGGAAGCGATGGAGTTTGGAGAACTGTTTTATGCATTTGGGCTCGATTCATCAGAAAATGGCCATCCACCTGGTAAGTTTAAGAAAGTGTTTGACATGGTTCGCGAAGAGGGTTTTCTGGTGGTAACCCATGCCGGCGAAGAAGGTCCGGCTCAATATGTTTGGGATGCTTTAAAGCTGTTAGGTGCCAGCCGTATCGACCATGGCATTCGTTCGGTGGATGATGAGGCGCTTATGCAGGAACTGGCATTCAGAAAAATTCCGCTTACTGTTTGTCCGTTGTCGAACCTGAAACTAAAAGTGGTAAGAAACATGAAAGAACTTCCGCTGCCTGCCCTGCTTGAAAAAGAAATTTTAGTTACTATAAATTCCGACGACCCTGCCTATTTTGGCGGATATGTAAACAAAAATTACCAGGCTATTGCCGACGCTTTCAACTTAACCAAAGATGACATATTAATGCTGGCCCATAATTCGTTTACCGCCAGTTTTCTCGACGACCATACAAAAGACCACTGGCACCGGGTGCTGAAAGATTATTACAAAAAACACAAATAACAGAACGAAGATTGAAACTCAAAACAAAATCTCCGCACAAATAATTTAGCTACGCTGATTTTCTCGCTGGGAGTCCTTTGGACAATTCCCCTCCTTGGAAAAGGAGGGGTGGCTGAGTCCAAAACAATTTATATTTGGGATAAAGTAATTTCCGGACTCAGGCGGGGTGGTTTATTTCAATCTTTTCACTCAGTTTATTTACACTATTTTTCCATCTGAATTTCAAGTGTTCTCTAAAAATTATAAATTAGTCACTTCTGAATTCAGGAGAGATTGTAGTATTAAACCAAAACCAGATAACCTGTTACCTGTTATGAAAAGAATTCCAGTCGTACCCAAAAGCGTTTTGTTCCCGTTCATCTTATTAACATCACTGTTTTTTGCATGGGCAGTTCCTAATAATCTTACCGATACCATGCTGGCTGCATTTAAAAGAATAATGAGCCTTACCGACTCAAAAACAGCATGGATACAAATTGCCTGTTATCTTCTTGGGTACGGATTTTTTGCCATTCCGGGGGCGCTGTTTATTAAAAAATATACCTACAAATCCGGAGTAATGCTTGGTCTCGGACTTTATGCCTTAGGAGCATTCCTGTTTTACCCGGCAATGTTAACTTCCGAGGGGAGTGTTGGCCTTAGTTTTATGTTTTACCTCGCTGCCATAATTATTTTATTTGCAGGTCTCTCCATCCTGGAAACATCAACTAACTCGTATGTATTGGTTATCGGACCCGAAAAAACCGCAACCCAGCGATTGAACTTTGCACAATCGTTTAATCCGTTTGGTGCAATTGCGGGTGTGGTTATCAGCCAGATTTTTGTGCTTTCGCAGTTGAATACTATGAGCGCAGCCGAAAGGGCCTCTATACCGGCAGAAGAACTTACCCGCATACAGGGGGCAGAACTAAATGCCGTTACCATGACTTATGTAACCATAGGAGCGGTTATGGTTGCTTTGTTGCTGGCTATATTTCTTACCAGAATGCCAAAACTGAAAGAGGACGATAAAAATATCGACTTTCTGGGTACATTTAAACGACTGGCTAAAAACCGGAATTATGTGTGGGCAATAATTGCACAGTTTTTTTATGTGGGAGCGCAAATAGCGGTATGGTCGTTTACCATCAGGTATACAATGGCCCAGATTGGTTTCGATGATTTTATCGTAAGGCTTGGCAACGCACCAACATCAGACCAGATAATTGCTGCTTTACGACCGGTGGAACCACTCGCTGCCCGGTTTTACAATGTTGCCGAATGGCTTGGCCTCGATGTGCTGCTTCCAAGAACAGCCGAACAGGCAGGAGCTACCTATTATATTATGTCGCTAATAGCATTTGTACTGGGCAGGTTTATCAGTACAGGGTTGATGAAATTTATTAAACCGCGTGTACTGCTTACAGCCTATTCTCTTATTGCAGTAGTGCTAACTCTTATGGTAATTTATGCCGATGGCTTTATCGGTGTTTATGCGCTGATATTAATTTCGGGCTGTATGTCGTTAATGTTCCCAACCATATACGGACTGGGAATTGCCGGACTAAAAGACGACATAAAAATAGGGGGCTCGGGAATGATAATGGCAATTGCCGGGGCAGCATTCCTGACTCAGATTCAGGGCATTATATCCGACCAGGCCGGTAGTATTAAATATGCTTTCTGGGTACCTGCTGCAGCTTTTATTATTATTGCCTGGTATGCAGGTGTAATTAGCCGAAAACGCTGACTGGCCAAAGAGTACGATCTATAGATTGTAGTGTCATTAGTCATCAGCCATTAGGATTTTCCTGAATTATAGGCATCAATTCTCCCCTTTGTTGAGCTACCTTTTATACACAAATGACTAAAATTATTTCTTCTAATCGACGAATGTAACGCGGCGCATGAAACGACATACCTTTGAATGATGGGAATGTTGCGCCTTGCTGCACTTGTTAAATAACCCGGGGCGACACTCTCCGTCTACCGACAAATCGTTTGCCCCGGGCTGAAATATTAAGCCCTTTCAGGGCAATAAGATATATCTTTCTTAGCCCTGTAAGGGCGTAACAACAATAGCCCGGTGCGTAGCGCCGGGTTATATGAGCGGATTACACCTCGTCCGGCGACGCATGAAGATAAAAGAACTACAGTTTTCCCGGACGAAATAAAATTACCTTTGCTTTGGGTATTAGAAAAGATGTGTATAAAGGGTAGCTTGTTGAGGGGGTATTCTATCAAATCAATAGTCATCAG
>JBDLJS010000006.1:0-59584 GCA_039714235.1 Bacteroidota bacterium
ACAAAAAGCAACAACGAGCAGATTGAACTTTTTATGAAAAACAGTATTCTTAAAAAGTCTGAGATTATTGTTGACGGACTGGTAATCAGGCAGGAAGGATTAAATGTGTATTATTCAGATAGATTATTCAGTTATAAAAACGGACGGAAGTTTCATCTCGATAAAACTTTTTAGTTAACCCAAATATTGAAAACTAAATTATCTTTGTCTGATTTTTGAATAAAAATATGATGGAGAACCAAAATTTACTTACAGTAATTATACCCGTTTACAATGAAGAAAAAACAATTGAAGCCATTCTCGACCGGATGCTTGATGTAGATCTGCAATACGGTTATAAAAAGGAGATTATTATGGTTGACGATTGTTCAACCGATAAATCGAAACAGGTAATCCAAAAGTATATTCAGAAGCATCCTGATGTTGAAATGCAATATTATAAACAGGATAAGAATATGGGTAAAGGTGCGGCCCTGCATCGGGGAATTGGCGAGGCAAAAGGAGACCTTATTTTAATTCAGGATGCCGATCTGGAGTATGATCCAAGAGAATATAACGATCTGTTGAAACCAATTGCAGAAGGAAATGCTGACGTGGTTTACGGTTCCAGGTTCATGGGAGGCAATCCACACCGCATCCTCTTTTTCTGGCACTCTATCGGAAACCAGTTTCTGACTTTTATGTCGAACATGTTTACCAATTTAAACCTGACAGACATGGAAACCTGTTATAAAATGTTCAAGGCTGATATAATTAAAGGATTGAAATTGAAGGAAAACAGGTTTGGTTTTGAACCCGAAGTAACTGCTAAAATTTCGAGGGTGCCGGGTATTCGAATCTACGAAATAGGCATTTCATATTATGGCCGCACCTACGATGAAGGAAAAAAAATTAACTGGAAAGACGGTTTCCGGGCCTTGTGGTGTATTTTAAAATATAATGTTTTTCAGAAATAACCTGATAAATGGATAAAACATTAGAAAAACACGCTTTGAATTTTGTACTTGTTGCAATTATTATTCTTCAAACGGTTTTTCTTTTCCTCAATACAAGGACTTTTGGAGGAGCCGATAATAATACCCATTATCAGATTGCAAAATATGCTTTTAAATATCCCGAGTTGTTTCTCGATTTGTGGGGGAAACCGGTTTTTACAACTTTACTGGCTCCGTTTACTGTTCTGGGATTTAAATTTGCCAAGATTTTTAATTTACTGATTGCTTTAATAACCCTTTTACTTACCTCAAAACTTACTAAAAAGTTGTTTGGCGGAGGTGCTGTATTTACGGTAATTCTGGTAGCTTTTTCGCCTGCTTATTTTATGTTATCACTGAGTCACCTTACCGAAGTGCTTTTCAGCCTGGTTCTGGTTTTATCGGTGTATTTCTTTTATCAGAACAGATTTTGGTTATCTGCTCTGGTTTTATCGTTTATACCATTTGTAAGAACCGAGGGAATTATTTTGCTCCCGGTTTTCGCAGTTGCACTTATCCTTAAAAGGTCGTATCGTTCGGTTTTATTTTTAGCAGCAGGAACCCTGTTTTATACCATTGTTGGTTACTTTGTTTTCGGCGATATTTTATGGCTGCTGCATAAAATGCCCTATTCAATGGGCGAAAGCGTTTACGGCAGTGGAAGTTTGTTCCATTTTATTGAGAACAGGAATGATATTTTCGGCCTTCCACTTATAATATTACTTATTCCCGGAATAATTTACTGGATATACGAAGTACTAAAAAAGTTTTCGTTTAAGGATGAAAACCTGGTATTGTTTATAATTGTAGTTGGAAGCTGGGCAGGCTACTTTGCAGCACACAGTTATGTATGGTGGAAAGGTACGGGTGGCTCGCTCGGGTTAATCCGTGTAATGGGTGGAATTGTTCCTCTGGCTGTAATTACCGCTATGAAATCATTCCATTTTCTTACAATAAAACTAAAAAACAAAATTTTTCCTTATCTGGTACTGGTCATTATATCTCTTCTGCAAATATTCTGGTTTTTTAAAGAAAACAGGTTACCGCTTAAAAGCGATTCTATAAGTAATTTGATAGTTAAAAGCAGCAATTATTTAAAAGAAACGGGGGTAACCGATAAGGTTTACTATTTTAATCCGGAAATTGCATTTCATCTCGGTCTCGATCCCTATAATAAAGAAAAGAATATTTGGGGCGTGGGCGATAAAATGAAACCATCTAACTCCATGGATTTTGGCGATATTTTAGTTTGGGATGCTCATTTTGGCCCAAACGAAGGAAGAGTGCCATACGAAGCAGTAGAAAACGATGAGTATTTGCAAAAAGTTAAAACATTTTTACCGGTTGAGAAAATTACCGTTTTGGGAGGGCACGATTATGCAATTCATATTTATAAAAAGGTAAAAACACAATCAGGTTCTTCATTTTCTGATGTTGTTACCAAAAGTCTGGATTTTAATCTGGCCGGGTCAAACCAGGTTAAAAGTATCGACGGATTTAATGTTTTTGAGATGAATGAAGCCATCGAGTTCAGCCCGAATATTGTTGTTTATGCTGAAGAATTAGTACAAAAAGATATTTTCGGGGCCGAAGTGCAGGTTAGCTATAAGGGTGGTAATCTGATTAATGATAAAGAGGTTCTTTTGGTACTGTCGGTTGAAAATGGGAAAGAAAACTTATTGTACAAGACGGTTCAGTTAACATTGAATGATGACGATAAACACTGGAAAACAGAAACCTTGACAACGAGGTTCCCAGCCGACATCCCAAAATCGTCGGTAGTGAAAATATATATCTGGAATAAAGAGGGTAAGAAATTATTTATAAATAATTTGCAAGCTGAAATAACCAGTTATTAAAAATTGGTGTTAAAGATAAAAATGAAAAGTTCCATTAATAAATATTTATACAAATTCAGTAAAACTGCTGGTTTTTGGATTTTTGTCATGTTATTGGCATTGCCGGGTGAAGCCCAAAACGATACACTGAAATATTTTTTTGAAGGACACACTTACCAATGGCACACATCCGGGAATAAAGTGGATGAACGCCTGGAGAAATTCGATTTTTCGGAATACGATGGAATCTGGCTGGGCGGAGATGTTTGTTCTGAGGCTCTGCTCGAATATTCTACGCTGGAGTATATCGATGAGCATTTTGATTTAAAGCACCCAAATACCCACTGGGCAATGGGTAACCACGATGCGCGTAATGGAAACTGGATTTGGCTTGAAGAGCTAACAGGGAAAAAAACTTATTATACCAGTACTTACAAGGGAATAACATATATGGTTTTAAATACCTGTTTAACTCCATATGATTGCGAACAGTTAAACGATCAATACCGGATTATCGTTAACTTATGCGATACAATACAAAAATCGTCGCATTTAATATTACTGATGCATCATGGAATTTGGGAAGGCGTGCCCGGTTTGCCACATCCCTATCAGTATGCTCAAAGCAACCTCAAATATTATAGTTTTACCTGCGATAACCCTGAAGCAACATTTCTGGATGATATCTATCCAAGATTATTAGAAGTCAAGGAAAGAGGCATTGAAGTTATTCTCATTTTAGGTGATATGGGTTCACGAAAAATAGATTTTGTTTCAGACGATGGTATCCATTTTTTGGGGACAGGCCTGAACAGGAGCTATTATAAAGATCCGGTGGAGCGTGAAAATTCACCCCGGGACTGGTATCTCGAATTTAAACATGTCCCCAAAACCGGATGGCTCGAATGGAAGTATCATGATTTAGATTCTGTTATCGCACAATAGATTTACCTGACCACAAGTTTCCCGCCCGCTATGTTTTTGTTATTATCTCTTACTGAGTAGATATAAAGCCCCGGTGTTAAATTAAATTGAATGGAATTCAGGACATTCGAATTTATAGATTTTTTATAGACCAGACTGCCGCTGGTGTTAAACATGATAAAATCAAAAATGTTATCGTTTTTAGCGTCAATTATTACCGAAAGCTTTTTTTTTACCGGATTCGGGAAAACCTGTATCTGGTTAATGCTGTCGTTTACCGGTTGTATGTATGTAACAGCTTGAGGATCGCCATTTTTCGATAATTTATAAAAAGCGATATCGGTTTTGCCAAGATCCCCGTTTTTAGTGTAACCGGTTATTACACAGCCTGAATCCGGAGTCGATACCATAGCTGTTCCGTAATCAGAGTCTTCACCTCCGTAAGTGCTTAGCCAGATAAAGTTTCCATCAAGATCTGTTTTTACCAACAGATGATCGGGTTTGTAATTTGTAGAATAACTGGCGCTGGTTCCGTACAAATAGAGGTTATTATCGGCACTTAGTTGCACGGTTTCTCCATAATCAAAATCATTACCGCCATAGGTTTTAAACCACAATTCATTTCCGTCTTCATCAATTTTCATCAAAAAAAAGTCAAAGCTACCGGCACCTTCGCTTTGGGTCGATCCGCAAACATAGTATCCACCACCCGGTGCATTAATAATTTTTTTTGCCCAGTCGTGACCGTCGCCACCGTAGGTTTTTTGCCAGATCTCTTCACCCTCAGAATTGGTTTTAATAATGTAAATATCAGCATCGTGATTATGAAAATGGGTAGTTGTAGGGTTGAAAAATCCACCTTTTGTCCCGACAATAATTAACTCATTCGCCTCGTTTTCAGCCACATCAAAACCATGATCAATATATTTTTCTCCAAAATTATTTTCCCACTCTATTTCTCCGTTCTTATCTGTTTTTACAAGATAAACATTGCCAAAATCGTCCACCCCCCGGTTAAATCCTGCCATTGCAAAACCACCGTCTTTTGTTTTAATAAATTTGTGGCCCAGATCGTTTTTTTGGCTACCGTAATATTTTTTCCAGGTTTGTTTTCCGTTAAAATCCAATCGGGTAAAATACATATCGTTATTTGGAAATCCTCCGTCCCAGGTTTTCCCCAAAACATAAATACCGCTGTCATCAACAAAAATGTGCTTCCCAACATCACGGTGAGCATCGCCAAATACAAATTCTTTGTCAATGCTTCCGTTGGTATGTAATTTTAATACGTAATAGTCGGTGGCACTTTTATCCGTTTTTCTGGTGGTGCCTAAAATGTAATAATAGTTATTGTGGTAAACCATAGAATTTGCCACATCCTCTTCACCACTTCCGTGATAAATAACATTTTGTGCGGAAATACTCTGAATAATAGTCAGGATTAAAAATAACAGGCTTAAATATTTCGTTTGTATCAACATATTACAAAAAATGACTGTGCAAAGTTATAAGAATGTTATCGATTTGCTATTTTTGCTGTTTCAAAAATCCGTGGTGAGAGACTCTGTAAATAAGATACTACTAATTGTTTTTGTCATTCTTTTCCAGTATTGCACTACACCAGTGCAACATAAGAATGACAAAGAATATGTTTATAGTTGTAACGTAGAAGATATTGACACCCGCGAAAATAAGTTTAAAGAAACATCGGAACAGGGTATTTTGTTTGGTAATATCGATATCCAATCAGACGATTACGCATTCTCAGGAACATTTTCGGGTAAACTTTTCCCTGGCAGTCCGTATGGTTTAACAACATCAATAAAGAATGTTAAGCCTGACGATTATATAAAGGTAACTGCATGGAGAAAGAGTGGTGATGAAATGGGAGTAATTGCCCTGGATGGTGGCCCCGGTTTTTACCACGCCGGTAACTCTGTGATTGAGACAGCAGGCGAATGGCAGAAGATTATTGTTGAATATTTTGTGCCTCCCAATTTTTATAAAGGGAAGGTTAAAATTTATGTATGGAATAACGGGCAGGATACCGTTTATTTCGATGATTTAGAAATTATTCACCGCAACCGGAAGCAGTATCCTGAGTTTGAAAATTTACCGGCATTACAAATTCATGCAGATAAAATGGATTTGAACAAGCTTAACAAAAAACGGCTTCAGGCATTTAATACCACTGTTTTAGTGAATTCCGATGAAGATTATTCGAATGTAGTAATTTACGATGGTAGCGATTTTCTAAATGGCAGTTTCAGGTTAAAAGGAGATTTGGTCGACCACATACAGGGAACAAAATGGTCGTTCAGGATTAAGCTGAAAAGAGGTTTTGTATGGAATAACTTACGTACTTTTTCAATTCAGAATCCGTCCACGCGAAATTTTTTACACGAATGGATTGCCCACCAGGTTTTTAAACAGGAAGACGTTTTATCGACCCGCTACGGATTTGTGCCGGTTAAACTGAATAACGAATCGTTGGGTATTTATGCCTGGGAGGAACACTTCGAAAAGCAGTTGATTGAAAGTCAGAACCGAAGGGAAGGGCCCATCGTCAGGTTTGATGAAAGTCTGTTTTGGCAACGGGTTATTGAAACAATACAATCAAACAGAGAATGGGATATCGATTATTTTAATGCTGCCAGAATTACCCCGTTTAAAGCAGGGCGCACAACTGCCGATTCGATGTTAAATATGCAACTGGGCGAAGCACACAAATTAATGTTGCAATATAAAAAGCGATTAATTAATACTTCCCAAATCTTCGACATAGATAAACTGGCAAAATATTATGCGCTTATCGATATTACCCAGGCATATCACGGTTTTGCATGGCATAACCAGCGATTTTATTATAATCCGGTAACCTGTTTGCTCGAACCAATTGCTTTTGATGGTTATATTGAAGGTGGAATTTATAAACGAATTGATGAGCAGGTTACAGGGCTTTTACATCCCGATAAAATTATGTCTTTTAGGGAAGAAGAACTGGTGCTTTACCAACCTTTTACCGATGAGGATTTTAGAGAAAAGTACGTGGGTTTTTTACAAAAATATAGTCAGCCTGAATTTATTAATGAATTAATCTTAGTGTATAGCCCTCAAACCGATTCTTTATCAGAACTAATCAACAAAGAGTTTCCCTATTATCATTTCAGTTTCGATGATATTAAAAACCAGGCCATGTTTATTCAAGAGAATATAAAGTCTATTGGGGAAAATGTCGAACGGCTTGGCATCGGGATTGAGGCCATCAATAGTGATAAATTTAAAAAAGTTTTTACTTCAGATATCAATAAAAACCTTCTTCCGTACCTGGTTCAGGCTTATTACAATAAAAAGGAGAAGCAGATTAATATTCTTAATTTTCACAATTCGAAGGTAGAAGTTTTGGGGGTTTTTATTGAAGGAGCGCTGCCAGAGAATTTTGAAGATAAGCCTGAATTGGAACCGTATAATGGTAAAGATGTTTCAATGATATCGTTACCTGTGGACGGAATCCCGCTACTGGTTTTATTTGAAGTTGACGGTGAACTTTTAGAGACAGAAGTTAGTCCGTGGTCGTACTCGAACCAGTTAACCGAACGCCAGGCTACTGAATTGAGCCCCCTTCCTGCAAAGATTAAAATCGACAATAACGTAATTATTTTCGATGGACATTACACATTTCAAAACGATATTGTAATTCCCGATTCGTTTATTGTTTTGGCAAAACCCGGCACAAAAATTAATCTGGTAAACGGAGCCGCATTTATCTCATTTTCGCCGGTTAAATTTACCGGGACGGAAGATAATCCGATAGAAGTTGTGTCGGGCGATAATTCGGCAAATGGTTTTAATATTTTGCAGCCCGAGGGGAAATCGGTGTTGGAACATGTTCAATTTTCAGGATTAAGTAACCTGAGAAAAGCAGGATGGCAGACACCTTCGGCAATAACTTTCTACGAGGCTGATGTAAAGCTCGTTAACTGTATATTTGTAAATAATTCGAATTGCGACGATGCATTAAATATTGTACGTTCGGAGTTTGTGGTCCAAAATTGCGAATTTAAAAATACTTTTGCCGACGCATTCGATTCCGATTTTTGCCGGGGTGTGGTACAAAATTGTACGTTTGAAAATATCGGGAACGATGCCATCGATTTTTCGGGGAGCCGGGTAGAGATTGCAGATTGTAAAATGACCGGGATTGGTGACAAAGCTATTTCAGGCGGTGAGAAATCGACACTAACTGTATCGTCCTGCGAAATTGACGGGGCAAATATTGGCGTAGCGGCCAAAGATTTATCGAACCTGAAACTGGATAAAATAACAATGAACAAAACAGTGTACGGCCTGGTTGCATTTGTAAAAAAACCTGAATACGGGCCGGCAAATATCTCGATAGATAATTTGAAAATGAAAAAAAATATGGTTTTCCATCAAATTGAGTTAGGATCGAACCTGGTATTAAACGGAAAACTGATTGAAGGCAGAGAGAAAAATTTAGCAGTAAAATTATATCAATAAAAACAGTTATATGGATAAGTGGAATTTGTTTCAAAGGTTTTTAATAACAGAAAATGCACAAATATCGGTTGTGGATTTTTTAATAAATGCAGGAATCATTTTTATTCTGTCATTAATACTTGAGTTTACCTACTCACGTTGTGCGAAAAGCTTATCGGGACGAAAGGCTTTTGCAGCCAACTTCTTTTTAATAGCATTTACCACCATGTTGATAATTTCAATTGTAAAATCGTCGCTGGCCCTCTCGCTGGGATTGGTAGGTGCATTGTCGATAGTAAGGTTTCGTTCAGCAATTAAAGAACCTGAGGAGCTGGCCTACCTGTTTTTTACCATTTCAATTGGTTTGGGATTGGGTGCCAACCAGCGGATAATTACCGTTGTTGGAGCTCTGGTATTGCTGGCTGTAATTTGGATCAGGCATTTCAGCCAGAAAAGAAGCAGGCAGCAAAACTTGTATTTAACTGTTAGCAGCAACGGTTCCGGTAAACCCGCCCTTCAAAGTATCGATAAACTGGTTCAGGAGAGTTTTAAAGCATCTAAACTGGTTCGTTTCGATGAAACACCGGACATTATTGAAACTGCTTTTTGGGTTGAAATAAAAAAATCGGACGACCTGCAGAATTTTAAAAGTAAATTAAACGACCTGAATCCCGATATCCGCGTTTCGTTTGTCGACAATAATTCATTTTAAACTGGCTGATGCAAAACGGTTACACTGAGCTTAAGACATATCGTTACGAAAGAAAATTTATTGCTGCTGATTTTACACGTATTGCTGCAGAGGCGGTTATAAAACAAAACCAGGCATTTTTTGTGCCTGCTTTTCAGCCCCGCCGGATTAATAATATTTACTTCGATACTCCGGGTTTGGATTGTTACTTTGATAATCTTTTTGGAAATGGTAACCGCTGGAAAGCAAGGATACGTTGGTATAATTCTGTTTTTGGTGAAACTCAATCACCGGTGCTGGAATTTAAAATTAAGAAGGGATTAGTAGGTACAAAAAAGTCATATCCAATTCCCGATTTTTATTTGTCGAAAAGTAATTTTAGTGCAACTGTATTGAAAGAGGTATTTTCGAAGGCTGATTTGCCCGAAGAGGTAATTGAACGGTTATCCAAACTTCAACCAGTGCTGTTAAACTCTTACGAAAGGAGTTACTTTGAATCGATAAATAAAAAATTCAGGATTACTGTTGACGACCAGCTTGAATATTATAATTTGCGCCCTAGCTGGAATCAAATAAACAGTGTTTACAGGGAAGAATTTAAAATTGTGGTAGAATTAAAGTACGATGAAATCTGGAACTCCGAGGCAGATAAAATAACAAATCAATTTCCTTTTCGTTTAGATAAAAATTCGAAATTTGTAGCCGGTATGAGTCATTTTAGAAGCGAAATAGCAGAATGACCACACAACCACCAGCAAAAAATCGATTAACAAAGCAATAAATGGATATTTACAAAGAGAAAAAAGAAGCTGCAAAGGTATATTTTAACGAGACGGCAGAAACGAGAATTAAATACAGGAAAAGCAAAAGATATTACTGGGACAGCATAACCGAATATTGTAACTTTTTTGTGCATTCCGAATCATCGGTTCTTGAAGTAGGATGCGGAACCGGCGAATTACTTGCCAAAATTAACGGGAAAGAAAAAACCGGTATCGATTTTAGCGGAAAAATGATTGAACTGGCAACTACTCAATTCCCCGACATTGATTTTGTTTGTATGCCTGCCGAAGAGATAACCCTCGATAAAAAGTTTGATGTTATTATTCTTTCCAACCTTACCGGGTATCTTGTCGATATTCAACACGTGTTTGAAGAATTACACAAGGTATGTCATCAGGAAACAAAAATTATTGTTACCTATTTTAATACCACCTGGCAGCCATTCATAAAGTTTGCCGAGTTTATCGGGTTTAAAAAGAAGGGGCCGAAACAGAGCTGGATTTCGACCAGCGATATGGCCAACGTGTTGTCCCTGGCTGGCTTTGAAACTTACAAGCAAAACTCATCGATGCTGATTCCGTTTTATATTCCGCTGTTATCAGGCTTTTTTAACAAATTTGTATCGCGGTTACCGTTGTTTAATTTGCTGTCACTGAATCAGTACACCTTTGCTCAGCCAATTGTAAATATTAAAGAAGAAGAGGTAAGCAAAAAGTATTCGACCTCGGTGTTGATTCCGGCCCGTAACGAAAGCGGGAACATTGAAAATGCCATTTTAAGGTTACCTGATTTTGGAAAGCACATTGAAATTATTTTTGTTGAAGGAAACTCAACCGACGATACCTGGGATAAAATTCAGGAGATTCAGGAGAAATATAAAGATTCCCACGACATTAAAATTTTGCAACAACCCGGCAAAGGGAAAGGCGATGCTGTAAGGGCAGGATACAACATTGCCACCGGCGATATTTTAATGATTCTGGATGCCGATTTAACCGTACCACCCGAGCAGCTTCCGAAGTTTTACAATGCCATTGCACAAAATAAAGGCGGATTTATTAATGGTACCCGCCTGATTTATCCCATGGAGAAAAACGCGATGCGGTTTTTAAATACGCTTGGAAATAAGTTTTTTAGCCTGGCATTTAGCTGGTTGCTCGAACAGCCCATTAAAGATACCCTTTGCGGCACCAAAGTAATGTTCAGGAAAGATTACCTGAGGCTGACAGCCAACCGATCTTATTTTGGCGATTTCGATCCGTTTGGCGATTTCGACTTACTTTTCGGGGCATTTAAATTAAATCTGAAGATTGTTGATATGCCTATCCGCTACCAGGAAAGAATTTACGGCGATACAAATATCTCGCGTTTTAAACACGGATTACTTTTGCTGAAGATGTGGTGGTTTGCCCTGTTTAAGATTAAATTTAAATAGAGTTAGTTCGACGCAAATTTAGTTGTAATAAAATATTTTTTGCCCCGTCCTTTATACACAAATGAGTAAAATTATATCTCCTAATCGACGAATGTAATGCGGCGCATGAAACGACATACCTTTGAATGATGGGAATGTTGCGCCTTGCTTTTCTTGTGAACTTAACCCGGGGTGACACTCTCCGTCCGTCAGCTGACGGACGAATCGTTTACCCCGGGCTGAAATATTAAGCCCTTTCAGGGCAATGAGATATATCTTTCTTAGCCCTGTGCGTAGCGCCGGGCTATATGAGCGGATTACTCCTTGTCCGGCGACGCATGAAGATAAAAGAACTACAGTTTCCCCGGACGAAATAAAATTACCTTTGCTTTAGATTTTAATTCATGTTAAACAGAGCTGTCTTCAGGCACTTCCCCCAGTTTTGTTATAGTAAAATCGTCGAAATACCCTGTTTGTTTATTTGTATTCCAGAGATAAATCTTCAACGACTGGTTTTCAAGCTTAGGAGGTATTTCAAATTTTATTCGAATAAGGCCCCATCCGTTTCCATCTGTTTTAACAGTTTCATTCTGAGCTTTATAAAACAGTTTTGCATCAGAAGAAGCTACCACCAAACGGCCGCTATTATTATTTGAATATCGCCAGATTTCCACTTCGTATGTATCGCCGGGAATTAACCCGGTTAAAATATATTCCAGTGCATATTCAGTTTTGTTATCCATTTTTAGCGAGTATTTACCCGAACGGGCTTTTTCGTCCGACCATCTACCTGGATTCCCGATTATGCTTCCGTCAGAACACAGGTAATATTTATTGTCACTTGTTAATTCTTCAATATCGCAATATATTGTTTCTTCAACAGTCACATCTTTATTTTTGCTTATCTGATTGTATCTTGTTGTATCCAGCTCGTAAATTGCCTGAATCCGTCCTTTATAAATCTGCTTGAGAGGAAATCTCTGTTTCCGGAATTCCATTGCTTCCTTTTCATTTTTTGGTCCGCCAACCAGTAACAACCTGTTTCCCTTTTTATTAATCAGATCATCGGTAAAAATCTCTTTATTCCAGTTCTTAAACGTCTTTTCATGTGAATGATAAAAGTAGATATCTCCATGTACTTTTCTGATTTCCGGCAGCATTCTTCGTTGTGTATAAACGTCTCCAAAATTGAGAGCCGAATACTGATTTAAAGAATTGGGGTAATAATAAATTTGAGTGTAATCGGAATACAAACTATCGATTAAAGTATTTGTTGTCTCCATCTCAGCATTCGTGCCTTTGTATCCGTCATTAATATATTTTATGCCCTGTGGAAGTTTAACTCCAAGCATTACAAAAAGCAGAATTGTTGTAACTGGTATACCGTAGTTTGTTATGAATTTTATATTCACCTTTCGGATTAAAACCCGGTGTATAAAAAAAACGGTTATTCCTGTAAGAAGTAATACCGGTATTAAATAATGGTTGGAATGATAGTGTTTGGCAACCATTAAAATCCCAAGCAGCGAACCTGCAACCAGGCCACCTAAAATATACTCGTCTTTTTTAGGTTTTATTTTGCTCCTGTATGATTGAATAAAGGTGAATAAAAACAGGATTGCCCCGGTAATTATCACAGCTGAGAAGACAATATTATTCTGTATGATTTTTATAATATTGGGCAGGTAAGTTTGGAAATCGATAAAACCTTTATCTCCGTGGCCATAAATCCCTGAATGGCTCGATAAGTCACGAAACCAGTAATACATTTGTTCGTACTCCGGAATAATTGGAATGGTAAACAATACAAATGCCGGAATAATTCCTGCCAGGTAAATCAATTTCTTTTTGTACCCGGGGAGAATAATAAACGGAATAATGGTTAAAGGTAAATAGGTTGCTTTGGTGCCTAATCCGGCTCCCGAAATTAAGGCAAATATCAGCACATATTTCCATGATTTGTTGTCTCTGCTAAAGTAAAAACCAAGAAGGGCAATAACAAGCAGTCCGGTTATGAAGAAAAGCAATGGCGCAGGAGAAACTTTGGTCCAGATATGATCGAGTGAGTTAAGTGTAATTAAAGTGGATGCCTGTAATAAAAGGGCTATCCACACCGAACGGGTTTTAATTACGGCAAACCATCCAATCAGAAGTAAAATTAATGTATTCAGTATAAGTAAAGTGTTTCTGATGCTTAAAATAAAGGTATGCGAATCGCTGATAACGTGTTCGGCCAGTGTTTGATTGTTGGGATTTGAGAACAGGTGTTTTACGGTAATTGAAACAGCCCCGACTTGCATGACTGGTGTCCCGGGGTGGTCGATATAGCCAACTCCTTCTCCCGAACATAAGGCTGTTGAGTTTACCAGGTAAACATAGTTCGGGTCGTTTCCGAATCTTGCCAATTCAATATTAAAACCTAACCAAAGAAACAAGACAGGAAAAATAAGAACACTGTATTTTAAATATTGTAAATGTTTCAAAGTATACTTATTTAGTTTCAAATATTTTGTATTTAACCAATCCCCACTTCTGCAACCTAAACTGCAAAGCGGTTTTTAAAACACCAATTCCATAAATGCTGCTGTTTTTAAAGTTGATGCTCGATGCGTCGTCGAAATATTTGGTTGGGCAGGTTATTTCAGCAATTTCGTAACCGGCATACCATATCTGTGCCAGCATCTGGTTATCGAAAACAAAGTTGTCGGAATTAGCTTCGTAATCAACATCCTTTAAAACTTCTTTCGAAAATGCCCTGTAACCGGTGTGGTACTCCGAAAGTTTAGCACCCATTAAAATATTCTGAATGAATGTCAATCCCCGGTTTGCAATGTATTTTATCAGGGGCATTCCACCTGCTAAAGCACCTTTCCCCAGAATTCTTGATCCAAGTACAACATGGTATAACCCGCTTCCCAAAAGGTTGGCCATTGCAGGAATTAATTTCGGTGTGTACTGGTAGTCGGGGTGAAGCATGATTACAATATCGGCATTAATAGCAAGGGCTTTGTTGTAACACGATTTTTGGTTGCCACCGTAACCTTTGTTTTCTTCATGCTCAATAATATGTTTTATGCCCAGGTTCTTACCAACTTTAACAGTCTCATCATTACTTAAATCGTCAACAAGAATTACATCGTCAACAATATCAAAATCAATCTCGTTATATGTAATTTCCAGTGTTTTGGCGGCATTGTATGCCGGAAGTACTACTACTACCTTTTTGTTGTTAATCATTCCCTGTTTCCGGTTTTATTTAAAACGCAAAAATAGAAAGAAATTGCAGAAGAAGGGCATTTTGAATTTAGATTAACAGATACGGCAAAAAGGAATTATAAGTCAAGGGGCGAAGAGTATGTTATAAAACATAATTGACCTGAAGAATATGAATTTGACATTACAATCTTAATCTGCCAATACCTCTGGTAACAAACGTAGCAAAAGCCACCACCGAAACAGAGCTAATCGGCATTAAAATAGCTGCCACAACGGGCGAAAGGTTACCGGTAATGGCAAATCCAATCCCGATAATGTTGTAGAAGAACGATATGGCAAAACTAATTTTTACAATAATCAGCGAAGTTTTTGTAAAGCGAATAAACTTTGCAAGCCGCTGAAATTGTCCGGCTTCTAAAACTGCATCGCTGGCAGGTGAGAAGTGGTATACTTTGTCGGCTATGGTTAGTGCAACGTCGCTCTGCATCAATGCCCCCGCATCGTTTAATCCGTCGCCGGTCATTAAAATGGTTTTGCCCTGGCCTTGTAACCTTTTAATAAAATCTGCTTTGTCGCCCGGTTTTTGGTTAAAGAGCATACTGCCATTTTCAAAAAAGCCCGTAAGGTTTTCTGCTTCGGCATCGTTATCGCCCGAAATAAGGAACAGGTCGAATTTTTTCTTTAAAGTATCTAATACCATATTAAATCCCGACCGGTACTGATTGCTAATGGTATAATGTCCGCAGATTTTGTTATCGATGGCAACAAATACCGTCGATGTTTTGTGTTTATTATCTGCTGGCTCGTTAGTAACGTATTCTTCCGCTCCAATTTTTACATCGAGGTTATTTACCCTCCCAAAAACACCACGCCCTGCAACTTCGACAAAATGCTCAGGTGTATGGTAAATGGTGCCGTTAAACGATGTTGCTATTGCATTGCTTAACGGGTGGGTAGATTGTTTTGCCAGCGAAAACAGAGCCTCCTTTTCATCTTTTGAAAGAGTATCGCCCGTATAAATAACTTTGTTCTCATTGGGTTGTGTCAGTGTCCCTGTTTTATCGAAAACAATGGTGTTTATGTGCGAGAGCTTTTCAATTACATCGGTATTTTTAATGTATAATCCGTTTTTGCCAAAAATACGCATGGTATTTCCAAAGGTGAACGGGATAGAGAGCGCCAGCGCACAAGGGCATGCTACAATCAGCACAGCGGTAAAAACAAAAATGGCAGTGCGGGTTTCACCCTGCAGCATCCAATATGTAAAACCTGTTGTGGCAATGGCTATTACAATCAGTGTAAAATATTTACTTATTCTGTCGGAAAGTGTTTTTAACGAATCGGACGGTTTAAGATAGGTTTTATCCTGGTTCCAGAGCTTGGTGAGGTGGCTTTGGTTTACCTCTTTTTTTACCCTTATTTTAATTATTCCCCCCATTTGCCTGCCTCCGGCATAAATAAAATCACCGGTATTTTTTACTACCGGATTCGACTCGCCTGTTACAAAACTGTAGTCAATCCTACCATCGCCATCAATCAACTCTGCATCGGCCGGAATCAATTCTTTATTCCGGATTATCAGTTCATCATCCACCTCAATTTTTTCGAGCAGAATACTCTCCTCAACCTGTTTATTTATTTTGGTTACCGCAATGGGGAAGTACGATTTGTAATTCCGCTCGAACGAAAGAGCTTCGTAGGTTTTGCCCTGGTACCATTTCCCTACAAGCAGGAAAAAAATAAGACCAGAGAGGCTGTCGCTGTATCCGGGGCCACCGGTAAAAAATACTTCGTAACTGGTAACCAGAAATAACACAATTATTCCAAGCGCTATTGGTAAATCGATGCTGATGTTCTTTTTCAGCATATTTTTAAAGGCCGAAATGTAATAATCGCTGCCACTGTAAAAAGCTACAGGAATAACCAGAATGTAACTTAAGATATTAAAAAGCGACTGGAGCTTGTCGCTCAACGGCTCGCCGTTAAAATAGGCAGGCAAGCTGTAGGTCATTACATTAATAAAAACAAACCCTGCAACACCAATCTTGTACAATAACTTTTTGTATGAATGTTTGTCTTCTTTTTTTTCTGAAAGGCCATAAGTAAGGTCAGGAATGTAGTGAATAGACGAAAGCAACTCCACCAATTGCCGGAGAGTAATTTTTGATTCGTCGAACGTAATATCTACCTCTTTTTTTGTGAAATTGACAAACGAGTACTTAATGCCGGTATGTAGTCTTTGCAGGTTCTCAAGCAGCCAGATGCAAGATGCACAGTGGATTACCGGGATGTATAATTTTACTTTCGAAATGCCACCTTCAGAGAATGAGATGAGTTTTTCTTTTACCTCTTCATTATCGAGAAAAGCATATTTGTTACCAAATTCGGTGGTGGTTTCAACTTTAATTCCCGGGGTATCTTCCAGGTTGTAGTAGTTGTAAAGTTTATTCTCGTTCAGCAGTTGGTAAACTGTTTTGCACCCGTTGCAGCAGAAATTCATGTCGTTCCAGGTTACCGGATTTTTACCGCAATCGGCCCCGCAGTGTATGCAAATATTGTTATCGTTCTTGCTCATTTATAAGAATTTCCACCAGAATTAATTTTAGTAGTTCAGCATTAAAAAATTGAATGCTACCAAGATTCAAAAACGTAAAGATTTCAATTAAGTTCAGAAATATATGAAACAAAACTTAATTTGTTTCTTCTTGCTTTTCTGAGATAAGTTCAGAAGGAGCTGTTTTACAGCAATCACCTTTCGATTCTTTATGCAATTCTTCGGATTCAGCTTCCAGGCTTTTTTCAAATTTTTGTTCAATTTTTTGCTTAGGCGGGCTTAAATAAGGAATCCCCAGACTTAGTCCGCGTAAAATAAAGAGTAATCCAACAATTACCACAAGAACGGGAATAAGTTGGTTTATTTTTTTTCTGATGGCAACACTCATTACATTGCCGGCCAGCGAAATAGCCAGCATCATGGGTATTGTCCCCAACCCGAACAAAATCATATAAAGCGATCCTTCAGCAACTCCTCCTGTACCGATTGCCCCGGCAATGGCCATGTAAACCAGTCCGCACGGCAGTAGTCCGTTAAGCATTCCGATAAAAAACAGGCTCGAAAACGAACGGATAGAAAACATTTTACCGATTGTTTTTTTAAGTTTACCAACTGCAGAAAACCAGCTTTTCTCCATGCTGTACTGGTTTTTAAACAGGGCAGGGAAAAGGACCGAAATAATCATGAGTGCTCCCATAATTACCGATACTTTTTGCTGGAACCCAATTAATTGCAGCCCCTGTCCAAGTAATCCAAAAATGGCGCCCATTACTCCGTAAGTTACGGTTCGGCCTATATTATATAATCCACCACCAAATATTTTTTGTGGTACTGTATTTCCATGAAGCGGCAATGCAATGGCAATGGGGCCACACATGCCGGCGCAGTGGAAACTTCCCATTAAACCCAAAACCAATGCTGATAATAAAATGGTCATTTTAATAGATTATTTATGAGTTGATTTTTGTTTGAAAATAATGATTTTTTTACTGAATATTTAACGGTTGGTCAACTTCATATTTTAATCCGTCGGTGTACCAGTAAAATTTTAGAATGTAGCGTCCGTGAATTAAGTTCTCTTTTGCGATTATTATCTCACTTTCCGCTTTCTGAACCTTAAATAAAACGTCTTTCCTGCTATTCGACGGCCGAAAAAGAAGTACACTCCCCGAATCTATTCTTTCGGCCAGCGAGTGTTCTATTTCAATCAATACAAAATCGTTAGTTGAATTAACCTTAACCGACCTGCTGTATTTCTTTGAGCGCGCTTCAACTTTCATCTGTTCCGAATAATCTACTCCTTTTTCGTAATAATCTTTATGAACCAGGTTTACATGCTGCCTCGATGCAAAAAAGATAAAAGCAACTCCGCCTAAAACAAAAAGAACTAAAAATGTAAATATGCCTGTTCCCCAGTTAAATTTCATGTTTTATTTTATCCTTTCTTATTTACTGCAAACTGCGACTGTGACTGCCAACTTCTTACGGTCCCACAAAAGTAGTTGTATAAGTTTCAATTAATTCATTATTGCTGTAAATACCAAATTCTACTTCGGTTTTATCGCTATTTATCTGTTCTTTAGAAATAAACAGGATAAACGTCGACTCGAACATATCCTGATCTTTTATCGTCATTTGGCTACCGGCCATCTGTATTTCTCCATCGTGCGAAATTAATTTAATTTCGAGGGGCATCTCGTCATGCGTTTTATTTACAATTTTAATGTTGTAAACATTAGAAAATGTATTCTCTTGCTCCTGGTAAATTAATCCCGGTGTTCTTAAAATTGTGGTCTCAATAGCCGGTCGCGAAAGCAGGGTATAAATAAAAAATGAAAAAATGATAAGCAAAACTACTGAGTAAGCCCGGTTTCTTGCGTTCCAGATTGAAGGATGTCCACCCCTGATATTTAGTTCCGAAGCATAACGAATCAGCCCTGTAGGTTTACCAACAGCTTTCATCACCGAGTTGCACTGGTCAATACAGGCAGTACAGTTAATACATTCGAGCTGAGTTCCGTTTCGGATATCAATAGCAGTTGGGCAAACCGAAATACACTGATGACAATCGATACAATCGCCTGTGTTTTTTGCCCCTCTTGGCTCACCCCGTTTATAATCGTACGAAACAACAATCGATTTCGAATCGAGCAAAACGCCCTGCATTCTTCCATACGGGCACACCATTGTACAAATTTGTTCCCTGAAGAAAGAGTAAACCCAGTAGAAAAATCCGGAAATCACAAGCATAATTATAAATCCGGAAAGATTCTGACGGATAGGTTCCTGTATCAACTCAAACCACCTCTCACTACCTGTAAACCACATCAAAAAAGTATTGGTCATGGCGACAGAAATGAGTATAAAAGTGCTGTGTTTCAGTGTTTTCTTGAATATTTTTTCAGTTGTCCACGGGCCTTCATCCAACTTGTGGCGTTTTTTGTAATCCCCTTCAATCAGGTATTCTATTTTACGGAAAACCATTTCGAGAAAAATTGTTTGCGGGCATGCCCAGCCACACCATAACCTTCCGAAGGTTACGGTAAACAGAACAATAAATAGTACAAACGACAACATTAACAAAGCAAGGATAAAAGTATCCTGTGCCCAAAATATGGCCCCGAAGATGATAAACTTGCGGTTGGCAATATCGAGTAAAATGAAAGGATTCCCATTAATTCGGATGAAAGGTGCACCTACCAGGAATAACAATACTGCCCAGCTAAAAATTGTTCTTCGGGTAAACCATTTCCCCGAAGGTTTTTTGGCATAAACCCATTTTCGTCCACCTTTTTCGTTAATGTTAATGGGCCTGTCCCTGAAGGTTAGTTCTTCTGTTGGCATATGTTCAAATAGGTATTAAAAAAGGGGGGAATTGCTTCCCCTCCTTCAATGTTTTTAATTATTTATTTGCATTCATCACCCTGTGGTTCCTTGGCGTTAGCAGGATCCGAGCCCACAAGGCTAATTACATAACTCGCAACTTTCTGGATTTTTTCATCGCTGATTTGTCCTTTGAAAGCTGTCATCCCTTTGGTAGGATTTCCATTTTTTATGATATTGAAAACACTCTGGAAATCGCATCCGTGAATCGAATACTTGTCGGTTAAGTTTGGCCCGATAGCATTTCCTTCACCATTCATTCCATGACATGCCATACATGCCATTTCGGTGTAAACAACTTTTCCTTCTTCCAGAGACGCAGCATCGGTCAGTGCTTCCATTTTATCAGTAGCAACCGCTGCAATCTGGTATTTTTCGTCATGCATTTGCGATTTTCTGGCATACTCGGCATCCTGGTGGTCGCCAATTTTTAACCAGAAAAAGTAAGCACCGTATAAAATCGACCAACCTATGGTAATGTAAAAAATCATCATGATCCATCGTGGTGGCGGATTATCCAATTCTTTAATCCCGTCGTAATCGTGGTCCATTATTTTATCGTCGTGGTCTATAGCTTGATTATTTTCTTCTGACATACCTTTAAGTTTTAGTTTGTTATGATGTCTTCGGATTCACCATCCGTTAATATCGAGTTTTTTATTTCCTCCATTTCGTTATTCGACATACGCATGGTGCGGATAAAAATAACGATAAACAGCGCGACAAAAATGAGTAATCCGATGATGTAAAAAATCTGGATTCCTTCAATACTTTGTAACAGGTTACTAACTATCTTCATTTTTGTAATGTAATTAAAACGTAACTTGTAAGTTGAGTAATCTGTTTTTCAGACAACATAGATTTGTATGGCACCATTCCTTTTGCCACATTCCCTTCCGAAATTGAGTTGTATACCTGAGCGGGTGAATTTCCCGTTATCCATTCTTTGTCAATCAGGCTTGGAAAGGTAGCTATCCCTTTACCGTCGGCACCATGGCACACCGTGCAGTTTTTTGCGAACAATTCTTTTCCTGCATCCAAATCAGCCTGTTCTTTTAACAGTTTTACTTCCTTTTGTTGAGGTTCGGCTAACGATTCTGAATGCATCTCAACTTCAACAACCTCAGGTAATTCGGAAATATCCCGACCCAGTTTATGCATGTAGGCTATCATCGCAATTATTTGTTTGTTTGGTTCAATCTCAATCCCCGAAGCTTTTAAATCATCAGAAATGGTTTGAGCCTGTTTCATTAAATCGTCAACTGCTTTTTCATCATAACCTTCTTCGTACGGTACTCCAAGGGTTTGCATTGCCCTTATTTTAGCCGGGGTTTTACCGACGTTTATATTTTTAACAGCCAGCCATGCATAATTTGGCATAATGGATTGTTCGTTCATTTTTTGCGGGTCCATAAAATGATTGTAATGCCATGCTGCATTTTTATACATTGGTCCGCTAACTACTCCTGCACGGGCAAGGTCGGGCCCTGTTCGGCGCGAACCCCACTGATATGGATGGTCGTAAACAAACTCACCGATTTTCGAATATTCACCATAACGATCGGTTTCCCAACGGAACGGACGTACTATCTGCGAATGGCAAACGTAACAGCCTTCAGCAATGTATAAATCACGGCCCTCCAGTTCCAAAGGTGTGTATGGTTTTACCGATTCAATTGTCGGCACATTCGATTTAATAAAAATCATTGGTATAATTTCTACCGCACCACCAATAGCAAGAGCAATAAACACCCAAATTGAAAAACGAACTGCTCTTCTTTCCAACCAGCGGTGAATGGTTTCCTGTAATGGATTACGTTTTCCTTCTAAAATCAATGCAGGAGCTTCAGAAGCTTCATCGTTTACGAATTTGCCGGCTGTCATTGTTTTGGCAAGGTTAAATACCATAATTACAAATCCGCCAAGGAATAATACACCACTAAAAGCCCTTACTGCGTACATTGGTACAATTTGAGTTAATGTTTCCATGAAGTTTGGATATGCAAGAAAACCTTCATCTGTATAATCTCTCCACATTAACCATTGTGTAACGGCTGCCCAATATAATGGAATAGCATAGACTAAAATTGCCAGGGTTGACATCCAGAAATGGATATTTGCCAGTTTCTCGGAAAATAATTTTGATTTGAAAAGTTTTGGCACCAGCCAGTAAAGCATACCAAATACAATACCTCCGTTCCAGCCCATACCTCCAATGTGTACGTGTGCAATGGTCCAGTCGGTAAAGTGAGTAATCATGTTTACTGTTTTCAACGACATCATTGGCCCTTCGAAAGTTGACATACCGTAAGCGGTTACTGCTACAACAAGGAATTTGAGTGCTGCGCTGTCGCGTACTTTGTCCCAGGCACCGCGAAGTGTCATTAAACCGTTTATCATTCCACCCCAAGATGGTGCAATAAGCATAATCGAGAAGGTTACTCCAAGCGCCTGAGCCCATTCGGGAAGCGCTTGATATAAAAGGTGATGTGGCCCTGCCCACATATATAAGAAAATGAGCGACCAAAAGTGAATGATAGACAATTTATAAGAGTAAATTGGCCGGTTGGCTGCTTTGGGCAGGAAGTAGTACATTAATCCTAAAAACGGCGTAGTCAGGAAGAAGGCTACGGCATTGTGCCCGTACCACCATTGTACCACTGCATCCTGTGCACCCGCATAAATCGAATAGCTTTTAAATAATGAAATTGGCAACTCAAACGAGTTAACCACATGTAGAATGGCAACTCCAAGAAATGTTGCCAGGTACCACCAGATTGCTGCATAAATATGCTGCACCCGACGTTTTATGATTGTACCAATCATGTTCCACCCAAAAGTTACCCATATAAGTGTTATAAGGATATCGATGGGCCATTCAAGCTCAGCATATTCTTTCCCGGTTGTAAAACCCAATACAAGAGTAAGCGCAGCAAGTACAATAATTAACTGCCACCCCCAAAAATGAACTTTGCTCAGAACATCACTGAACATTCGGGTTTTAAGCAGTTTTTGCATAGAATAGTAAACCCCGGCAAAAATGGCATTACCCACAAATGCAAAAATAATTGCATTGGTATGGATAGGCCTTATTCTTCCGAATGTAGTATACTCCAATCCGAAGTTAAACACCGGAAAAGCAAGCTGTAATGCAGCAATTACGCCGACCAAGACACCAACAACACCCCAGACCAAAGTGGCCAGTATAAATAGCTTAACTATTTTGTTGTCGTAAAAGAATTTTTGATTTTCCATAAGTAACTCAATTATGTTAGTTTAATTTATTTTTCTTGAGATTCAGTTTCCGGGTCGTCGTCATCGAATAAAATACGCATCGAGGGTGTTTCGTTATCATCGAATTGCCCCGATTTTACAGCCCATATAAAAGCCCCCAAAAAGATGAGAGCTGCAAACAAACTTACTCCTATTAACAGGTAAAATATATTCATTTAAATAACAATTATTCTTAACTAGTTTAGCGTCATGCCTGTGATATAAGTTCGTCATGCTGAATTTATTTCAGCATCTTAATTATTAGTAGATTCCAAAACAAGTTCGGAATGACGAAACGACAGATAAGTTAAGACCTGACACTAGCTCTTTTTTATTTTAATTAGTAAAAACAGTACATAAACAATGGCTAACCAGACTCCGCCGGTTACTCCCAGATAAGACAAGAGCAACCAAATTGGAATATTTTCGTTGGTTGACCACAGCACCCCTTTTCTAATCAATTTTGGTGTTTCTTTGGCTTTCCCCACTTTTGCCGACTCCAGAACAACAGGCTCTGCTTCGAATCCTTCTCCCAGGGTAACAACAATATTAACCATGCCTTGTTCATCGCCAATAATGGTTTCGGGCAGCATAAATTCAGCCTTTCCTTCAGCATCTGTAATAGCTTCACCAATGGGTAGGTTACCAAATGCTTGTTGGGCACAAACAGAGACTGATGTTTCGGTAAGTGCAACAAGCTCTCCGTTCTTATTTTCCTGTTCGGCAGTTATTTCAACTTTACCATCAGCTTCATTAACCGAAGCCTTAAGTTTTGCTTTTACCGGAGGGGCTTCAACCAACACCGGTTCGTTCGCCGGGTTGTAATTCATTATATAATTTACCAACCTCCATCTGTCGTCTTCTGAAAGGGTACTCTCGAACTGGGGCATTCCACCTCTTCCTTTCGTTATCTTATAAAACAGGGCACTTTCGGTATTGGACTGCATAAGATCCGAAGCTACATCAGGTGGTGGAGGTACCAATGGTAATCCGTTATTTTTACCAGCATCGCCGTGGCACGATTTGCAATTTAGATTATAAAGGTCTTTCCCCTTTTTTACATTCTCAAGATTATATGCCGATGGATTTTTTACGTTCGCTGCGTCTTCCGGAACCAACCATTCCTGGCCTGCTCCCTGTTGTACCATAAACAGGATAGCTACAATTAAAAGATTGAATTTTTTAACCATGTTGAATTAGTTTTTAGGTTCAGAAATTATTTGTTTGTCAACTCCTTTCTCTTCGGCAACTTCCCAAATGGTTATTACCGGGAACATTTTTGCAAGAGTTGTAATAATTATAAGTGCAGCCATAAACGGTAATATGGTAATCATTATCTCCGTGCTGGTTGGCGTATAGTGCACAAAATTCTCCGGTACATTCTGAACCGGCAGGAACGGATGTTCTAAGGTCGGAATTACAATAATGTATCGTTTAAACCACGATGCCACCAACACAAATACAGAAATAATGGTTAATGGTAAAGGCCTTCTGAAGAATTTTATTAGCATTAGCAGAATAGGAAGAATTAATCCAAAAATCTGAATAGCCCAAAACATTGGAGAAAAACTTCCTGTAAAAAGATTGCTAAGGTGAATTCCTTCCGCTGTTTTCATTTTGTATCCCGGCACTAAAAATTCGTTAATATTAAAATAGAGATAAACCAGACTGACAAAAACCAGCAGTTTTCCCATTTGGTTGAAATGTTTACATTCGAAATAATCTTTTAATCCGTAGCGTAAACGGTAAACGTACATAACGATAATTACTGCCGCAGTACCTGCCACAAAAGCTCCGGTAACGAAGTACGGGCCAAAAATTGTTGTATCCCATCCGGCACGCAGTGTTGATGCAAAAAGCCACGAGGTAACCGTGTGAATTGATAAACCTACAGGAATTATCAGGATCATTAAAATACGCATGGCATGGTAAGCAGCCTTAAATTGTTTTTCATTCCCTTTCCAGCCCAGAGCCAGAATTTTATACATTTTCATTTTCCAGTTTGGAATATCGTCAACTTTAGAATCCCTGATAATTGCCAAATCCGGGATTAAAGGGATGTAAAAAAGTAAAACTGAAATAACCAGGTAAGTTGTTACTACTGTAACGTCCCATACAATGGGTGAAGCAAATCTTCCATGAAGGAATAAGTTGAGAAACCTGTCGGGTCGCCCCATGTCGGTAACAATAACAATTCCTGCAAGTGCAACAGCGGCAATGGCCACCTGCTCAGCTACCCTTGATACCGGTTTCGACCAGCCGATATTTAACAAGTGCATGGCCGAACTAATCAGGAATCCGATTAAACTTACTGCAACAAAAAACACGAAGTTGGCAATGTACATTCCCCAAGAGACATAATCGCGCATGCCTGTTACTCCTAGTCCCCTGTCAATCTGAACAATCCAGCCCCAAAGCCCTACAATGGCAAACATAACAAGAATGAAAATCCAGAATTTGGCAAGTTCATCTTTTAGCACAATAGACCGGGTCAGGTCGTGGGTAATTTTATCCAATAATTTCCGGGATTCTTCCGGTGATTTTATTTTATCCATCGTTTAGAATTTTGTCAGTTATGAATGATGCTCATCAATTTCACCTTGAAAAGGGAAAGCCCTTTCTTTGGGCGGCAAATAATAAACCCTGGGTTTTGTTCCCAGTTCTTCCATGATCGTATAAGCAGCGTTGTCTTCAATAAGTTTGCTGAAACTTACCGTTTCTTTGGTGGTTCCGTTTGTAACGGCATCTTCATTTCGGTCGCCAAACCAGTAAACTCCGTTCGGACATGCTGAAACACAGGATGGCAGTTGCCCTTCTCTTAACAGGTCGGCACTAAAAAGACATTTTGATATTGTGCCTTTCTTTTGCGGAACATTGGCCTCTATATTATAGGTAACTCCCTTGTATTTTTCGGTATCTCGTGGTTCGAACCAGTTAAATACCCTTGCAGAATAAGGACATGCAGCAATACAGAAACGGCAGCCAATGCATCGTTCGTTGTCAATCAGTACAATGCCATCGTCTCGTTTAAACGTTGCATTAACCGGGCAAACTTTAGTACACGGCGGATTGTCGCAATGCTGACAAGGTTTTGGCATGTAATAAGGTGCAGTATGTTCGGCATCCTGCATTTGCAACACATTAATGTGGTGTTGCTCTGGCCGCAGCTGGTGATGGTCCTGGCAGGCTTTCATGCATTCTCTTGCATTACGGCATTTCGAAAGGTCTATAACCATTACCCAGCTTCGGCCCGGTAATCCTTTGCGGCCACGTTTCTGGTTTTCCGACAGCGATGGCATATCAGCCGGTTTTAGTTGTGATTTATCAACCTCAACCAACTCTCCTCCTGCTGTTAATAGCCGGATTTTATCACCTGAAACTGTTTCAACCTGGTTACACGAACTTAAAAAACTGGAGCTCCCTAGAACTCCGGCTGCACCAATAGATGCACCAAGGGCTTTTACGAAGTTTCTACGCGATTTTTTTTCCATAAACAGACTTTTTAAAACGATTGAAACTAGCAAGAACAAAAACATGTTTAGCTTATTAAAAAAACATGCTTAAATTCTTTGCGAGTCACATACGATTCCCCATAAATAGGCAATTTTAATCGTATGAAATTCAGTTCAAATTTGACTCTCAACATTACGAATTTATAAAATATGAAGGAAGCCGCAAATTACATAATATGACCATCTGAATAAAAGACAAAATTGCCCGTAATTATTAATAATGAGGATGTTACATTATTATGAACTTCTGCTTATATTTTTTTATTAGTTAAAATATTGATATGAACTGACATAGGATCCATGACTGAATATTTTTCAAGATTTGTGTTGAACAATTTTTATTTACGATTGTTGATAATAGTTTTGCACAAAATTTTTGTATAGCTGGTGTGTTCGGCTTTTAAGAGAAATTATATGTTGTAAAACATATTTTTACAGACAAAGGAATTATTGGAATACATCAAAAGTATCAATTTTTTTTTGAATTATCCTGTTGTGAAATCAGATTTATTTTACGTCAAATAAATTAAGTAAAGTTTAAATGTATTAGTCTATATGTTAATGATGATTTTTTAATTGTTGATAGTTCGTTGACGAGCTAAACCAGATAATCCGGTAATTTGCAGTCAAATTAATTACCTTTGTAAACAATCGAAATTAGAATGACCAATGAAGTTCTCAGAACTCGGAATACACAACGACCTTCTTGATGCCATTGAATACATGGGGTTTAAAGAGGCAACTCCAATCCAGGAACAAGCTGTTCCTGAAATTCTCGACGGCAACGACCTTATTGCCTGTGCCCAAACTGGAACGGGTAAAACGGCTGCTTTTTTGCTGCCAATCCTCGACTTAATAGCCGATCTGCCTGGTGGAGAAACATCAACATTAATAATTGTTCCTACCCGCGAGCTGGCTATGCAAATTGACCAACAGGTTCAGGGAATTGGTTACACAATGGGCATTCATTCCATCGCAATTTATGGTGGTGGCGATGGCGATGACTGGGGCCAGCAAAAGTTAGCCCTAACACAAGGGGCAGATATTGTTGTTGCAACTCCAGGAAAACTGATTTCTCACCTTAATCTTGGATATGTAAAGTTCGATACCATTAAGTTTCTTATTCTCGATGAAGCTGACCGTATGCTTGATATAGGCTTCCATGACGATATAATTAAAATTATCTCCTACCTTCCAAAAGAGCGGCAAACCCTGATGTTTAGTGCAACAATGGCACCTAAAATAAGGAAACTGGCATCGCAGGTGCTTTACAAACCTTCAGAAATAAATATTGCCATCGCTAAGCCGGCAGAAGGAGTTCTTCAGGCTGCTTACCTGATATATAACAAGCAAAAAAATGATTTGGTCAGTCATTTAATAAATGACAATCCAGAATATAACAGCGTGCTCATTTTCTGTTCAACAAAAAGGGCAGTAACCGAGTTGGCCAGAGCATTAAAAAAGAAGAAGTTTGATGCGGAAGCCATTTCATCAGATTTGGAACAAAATGAAAGAGAAAAGGTGTTGCTTGGATTTCGTTCGAAGCGAATAAGGATTCTTGTGGCTACCGATGTTATGAGCCGGGGGATTGATATAAAAGACATTAACCTCGTTATTAATTTCGATGTGCCCAATGATGCTGAAGATTATGTACATCGCGTTGGGAGAACAGCGCGTGCCGACTCAACAGGTGTGGCTTTGACACTGGTGAATGAAGATGATATGTATAAATTTCACCAGATTGAACAGTTGATTGAACGCGAGGTTTTTAAAATTCCAATGCCGGAACATCTGGGAGCAGGGCCGGAATGGAAACAGCCAAATAAGCAGTTGAATAAGAAAGGGAAATTTCATAAGTATAAAAAAGGTGGGCAACACAAACACCGTCAGTCATATAAAAAGAAAAAGTAGCATGAAAGGGTAAGGAGTTGTATATCACTTTAAAATTGTGTAACTTAATGCTACAATCAAAACTTACCGTAATGAAACCAAAAACTTTTTTTCTGATTCTTATATTACTTACTTTTTCTTTTCTGACATCTGCTCAAACCCAAACAACCGATTCTACACTTGTTAAAATTGAAACTACTGATGGAAACGAATTTCTTGGAAATATTGTGTCTGAAGATGATCTTCAGATTGTTTTAAAAACCGATAAATTTGGTGAGATAACCATTCGGAAAATCGATATAAAGTCAAGAGAATTGGTACAACCTCAGCAAATTAAAGAAGGAGAGTTATGGTTTGATAATCCCCAATCTACCCGTTATTTTTGGGCACCTAATGGATATGGTTTAAAAAAAGGAGAAGGTTATTACCAGAATATTTATGTCCTATGGAATCAGTTTACTTATGGGGTAACCAACAACTTTTCGCTTGGAGCAGGTGTGATACCATTATTTTTATTTGATGGCTCACCAACACCAATATTCGCCACAGCAAAATTTTCTGTTCCCCTCGAAAAGGACAAATTTAATTTAGGCGGAGGGGCAATTGTGGGTACTGTTTTGGGGGAATCGGATGATGTAGGAGCGTTTGGTATTGTATACGGAGTCTCAACATTTGGATCACCTGATAATAACATAACTTTCGGATTAGGTTATGGTTTTGCTGCAGGAGAATGGGCAAGTTCTCCACTTATTAATTTGAGTGGTTTATTCAGAATCTCGAGCCGGGGCTATATAATTACCGAGAATTATTATATCAGTATTGAAGGAGAAGGTGGTGTAGTAATAGGCTTGGGTGGAAGATGGATTATTAAAAAAGCTGCACTCGATTTTATTCTTGGTATCCCGATTGTTCCTGAAATGGATGCGTTTATTGCTTTTCCGGTTATCGGATTCACCATCCCCTTTGGTAATAAATAATCCGTAATATCGTTTTTGTGATAAACCAGACTTTGTATGCGTAAACTAATCCTTATTGTACTAACCATTTCAATTCTGTTTTGGGGTTGTAAAAACGAAGAAACAGAAGAAAAAATAAAAATACGCGGATGGAATATACTTACCGACCATACGCCAACAGCTTTCAAAACATTAAAAGCTAGTACCGGTTATCAAATAAACCATTTGCAGCTTTCGCATCAGATTTGCCACGATTTAAAAGATGTTAAGCACCAGTGGAACCGCAATATTGTGAATAACCTTACAAAAAATGCCCATGAGCAAGGTATTCCTGAAGTTGTAGTTTGGGATCATGCCCTTTATGATCTTGATTATTATCCAGATCGGTTTAAAGTAAACGATTCAACCCAGATCGATCTGGACAATCCCAAATTCTGGAAATGGGTTAAAAAAGACTATCGGAAAATGCTCGATAAGGTACCGGAAATAGATGGCATTGTTTTAACTTTTATCGAAACCGGCGCACGAGTCGAAAATCAATATTCTGAAATTCTGAAAACACCCGAAGAAAAGCTGGCTGCACTGGTCGATTCGGTTGCATCTGTGGTTATTGAAGAGAGAAACCTGAAATTGTACATCCGCAGTTTTATGTACAACCGATCAGAACTGGATAATCTAATGAAATGCTTTCATCTTATTAAAAATGAAAACATTGTAGTGATGGCAAAAGAAACACCACACGATTTTTTTATAACCCACCCGGTTTCATCGTGGATTCAGGATATTCCTTTTCCGGTAATTATTGAATTCGATTGTACTCACGAGTTTAACGGGCAGGGAATTGTGGCCAGTGTATTCCCCGAAACACATCTGAAACGCTGGCAACATTACCAGCAACTGTCCAATGTTATTGGTTATTCCATTCGCACCGACCGTTATGGCAATACCTCCATAATCAATACACCTTCAGAGATAAACTTGTATGCAATTCATAAATCAACTCAAAATCCTGAAATTACTTTAGACAAGATAACTGAAAGTTTTATAGCCGAAAAATTTGATTCTTCGGTGATTCGCCGTATAAAACCACTTTTCAAGATTGCACCCGAAATTATGTTGTCGTCGTTTTATACGCTTGGATTAAACACAACAAATCATTCGAAGCTCGATTTCGATTACCGATCAATTTATTCCCGCCATGTTTCAGGTCGTTGGTTAGATAGTCCTGAGATTGAAATTGAGCACGGTGTGAATAAAACCTTCCATTACTGGACAGATGTTGTAAACCACCTTGCTCCGGCAAAACATAAAGCAGCAGAAGGCAGAAACCTGGATGAGTTGGCAGAGGTTTTTCAGAATAACTGGTTACAACCAGAGGAATTAATGGATACGGTTTATCTCGGTTATGTATTAACAGAAAAAGAATATGGCATTAAACTGGCAGAAAAGGCCATGCAGATAATAAAAGAACTGAAACCATTTTGTTCCGATTCGAAAAAATACAATACCCTATACCATACATTCAACCGGACATTTATAAGTACAAAGCTCCGGAAAGCCTATGCACAGGTTTATTATGCTCGCCGAATCTGGCATAGGGGAGAAGAGTTTCAGAATGAAAAACTGAAACAGTTAATAGTTGAAGGAGTTGAGGAAATAAAATCTGTTTCAGAAACAATAACCGGATACAGAAGAGGTGGAGCTGTTGGGCAATACAACTGGAAAAACGATGCTACAATTGCTTTACAACTGGTTGATGAAATTGAGAGTTCGGGTATTCTCAATTAGATTTCAAATTTTATCCATTCTTTCCTACCTTTGCATCCTTGAAAAAATGTACAAATGGCCCGTGTAGTAGTTGGACTTTCAGGAGGAGTAGATTCGAGTGTGGCAGCGTACCTGTTAAAAGAGCAGGGACACGATGTAGTTGCACTTTTTATGGTAAACTGGCACGAACGTGTTGGTAACATAACCAGTGCATGCACCTGGGAAGAAGATGCTTTGATTGCCAGGATGGTAGCGAAAAAACTGGATATTCCGTTTCATATTGTCGACCTGAGCAAAGATTATAAAAAACGGGTAGTCGATTACATGTTTGCTGAATACCAGGCAGGCCGCACGCCAAATCCCGATGTGCTTTGCAACCGCGAAATTAAATTCGACACTTTTATGGAAGAAGCCCTGAAATTTGATGCCGACTTTGTGGCAACAGGGCATTATTGCAGGAAAAACGAAATTGAGGTAAATAGAAAAATTGTACATCAGTTACTGGCGGGTAAAGACCCGAATAAAGACCAGAGCTATTTCCTTTGTCAGCTTAATCAGGAGCAGCTATCAAAATCGATGTTTCCCATTGGTGAGTTATTAAAACCCGAAGTACGCAAAATTGCCCGGGAGCAAAACCTACCAACTGCAGAACGAAAAGACTCGCAGGGGATTTGTTTTGTAGGAAAAGTTGATTTGCCAACTTTTCTACAGCAGCAACTGGAACCCAAAACAGGGAACACAATAGAAATTCCGGCAAAATTTATTGAAAAGAAGAAACAGGTTGAAGTTACCGAAGATAATTACCCGAAACTCTGTTTTCCATTTCCTTACAAACCATGGAATGGCGAGATAATTGGCGAACACCAGGGGGCACATTTTTACACTATCGGGCAACGAAAAGGGCTGAATATTGGTGGCTACAAAGAACCGCTTTTTGTGTTGGCAATTGATGTGAAACGCAACATTGTTTATGTTGGCGAAGGACAAAACCACCCCGGATTGCACCGCAAGGGTTTATTTGTTGCCAGTGAAGACATGCATTGGATCCGTACTGACTTAAAAATGGAAGTTGGCGAAAAACGAGAATTCGACATACGCATCCGTTACCGCCAGCCATTGGAAAAAGGAGCTATCCATTTAAAAGAAGAGGGTGCATATTTTATTTTCGACAACGAACAGCGGGGAATTACCTCAGGACAATTTGCTGCTTGGTATCTTGGAGATGAATTAGTTGGCTCGGGAGTAATTGCTTAAAACTTCCGACTTCGGTCTTAGGTCTTCTAACTTAAAAGATTAAATTTGCACAAAATTTTTCAATATGATAAAATCAATGACAGGCTTTGGAAAGGCCGAATTCGAAATAAACAATAAAAAGATTACTATCGAAATTAAATCCCTCAACAGTAAACAAATAGACATAAACACGAGAACCCCTGCTCTATATCGCGAAAAGGACATTGAAATAAGGAAAGCTATTTCGGAAAAGCTGGTACGCGGAAAAGTTGATTTTAATATTTATGTTGAAAACCTGGGCGATGAGTCCAATTCAAAAATCAATGAGCCCATTTTAAAAGGTTATTTTGAGCATCTGAAACAAATAAGCAACGATTTGGGCTTGCAAACCGACCACTCCACTTTACAGGCTTCCATGCGTTTGCCCGATGTGGTAAAAACCGAATATGAAACACTCGACGAACAAGAGTGGGATACTATAAAAAGCAATATTTTAAAAGCGCTTGAAGACATTAATGAATTCCGCGAAAAAGAGGGGAAAGCCCTGGAAACTGATATTACTGGTAATGTTGAAAGCATCAACCAGCTTTTAAAAGAAATTGAACCTTTCGAAAAACAACGAATTGAACTGTTAAAATCGAGACTGACTGAAGGTCTTAACGGGCTAAAAATAAATGGCAACGTCGATGAGAACCGCTTTGAACAGGAGCTGATTTTTTACCTGGAAAAACTGGATATTAATGAAGAAAAGGTTAGGTTAGCTAACCATTGCGAATATTTCTACGAAACAGTAAAACAGCCCGTATCTTCAGGGAAAAAACTCGGGTTTATATCTCAGGAGATTGGCCGTGAAATAAATACAATCGGTTCTAAAGCCAACGAAAGCAACATTCAGCGAGTTGTGGTTCAAATGAAAGACCATTTGGAACGTGTAAAAGAACAATTGCTTAACGTACTTTAGTTCAGAGTTCTTCATAAGGAATGGTTGCGGTAAAAGTTTAGAGTAGGGTGCAGCGGATTCCAATCCGTTGAAAGTGGCATACAGATATTTAAGTAATGAAAGGCAAACTCATCATATTTTCCGCCCCCTCTGGTGCAGGTAAAACCACCATTGTAAAACATTTACTTGAGAAGGACTTTGATTTGAAATTTTCAATCTCGGCCACCAGCCGCAAAGCGCGTCATACCGAAACACACGGAAGAGACTATTATTTTCTTTCAGAAAAAGAGTTTAATCAGAAAGTTGAAGGTGACGAATTTCTGGAATGGGAAGAAGTTTATAAAGGAACCTGTTACGGAACCTTGAAAAGCGAGGTTGAGCGTATTCGAAACCTGGGCAAGAATGTGATTTTCGATGTGGATGTGGTTGGCGGATTAAACATTAAAAGATATTACGGCGATGAGGCTTTGTCCGTGTTTGTTAAGCCGCCATCTGTAGAAGAACTTCGTAATCGTTTAACAAACCGCTCAACTGAGACCGAAGAAAAAATAGCAATGCGCATTGCAAAGGCAGAACAAGAACTGAGCTTTGCTCCACAATTTGATGTGATAATTACCAACGACAACCTTGACGTAGCTTTTAAGGAAGCTGAGAAATTAATATCTGAATTTTTAGGTTAACCATTTTCATTCGTCATGCTGAACTTGATTCAGCATCTTTCCATTAGCAGATTCCGAATCAAGTTCGGAATAACGATTTTATTTGTAATTTGGTGCTTGTTATTTGAAACATTAAATATGAGTGATCTTGTAACAGATATTCTCGCCCCAAAAACCAATCTTCACTTAAAAGTTGGTTTGTATTTTGGTTCGTACAATCCTATTCATATCGGGCATTTGGCAATTGCCAATTATATGGTTGAATATGCAGGTATCGATCAGCTTTGGTTTGTTGTTTCGCCACAAAATCCGCATAAGAAAAAGACTAACCTGCTCGACGATTATCAACGGCTGGAAATGGTTCACCGCGCAGTTGAGGGTGACGATCGTCTGCGGGCCTCAAACATCGAATTTAGTCTGACTAAACCAAGTTACACAGTCGATACGCTGGCGTATTTGAAAGATCAACATCCTGATTACCATTTTGTAATATTGATGGGCTCCGATAACCTGGAGAATTTTCATAAATGGAAGAATTACAAGACAATTATTGAGGATTATGGCATTATCGTGTATCCCCGTCCCGGGTTCGACAGAACGAAGGTTCAAATCGATAAAAATATTACCATTGCCGAAAACGCACCTTTAATGGAAATTTCTTCTACATTTATTCGTAATGCAATTAGCGAAGGGAAAAATGTTAGGCATTTCCTCCCTAAGAAAACATGGGAATACCTTGAGGAAATGAATTTTTACAAATAATAAACCGAACATAGTTTTTATATAATGCTCAGATTAAAATTGATTATATTATTATTGTTTTTAGGCGTTACAAGTACTGTATTCGCTCAAAAAAGTATTTCTGTTTTTCAACTCGATAGTTCCCCTGAAATTGATGGCATTTTCGAACCTGAGAAGTGGGCAGGTGCCGACAGCGCAATAAATTTTATCCAGATTGAACCGCAGCCAGGGGAGACTGCATCTGAAAAAACTGTTGTCTGGTTTGGTTTCGACAATGAAAATGTTTATGCTGTTTTTAAGTGTCACCAAACTGCTCCTATAATTGCAAAAAATCAAAGCCGCGACGCACTCAGCAAAAGTGAAGATTTAGTTGCTTTGGTTCTTGACACATACAACGATAAGAGAAGTGGTTATGTATTTTTTACCAATGCACTGGGAACGCAGTTTGACATGAAAGTGAATGATGATGGGAGGAACATGGATGGTAACTGGGATGCTGAATGGATATGCGAATCAAGAATACACGACTCGGGATGGTGTGCAGAATATAAAATACCTTTTAAAAGCCTGAAATACAGAAAAGGAGTAGAAAACTGGGGTGTCAATTTTGGCCGTGTAATCCAGTCAAATTTAGAAACAATATTCTGGTCAGAGGTGTCGGATGATTTCAGGATTTCGCAGGGTGGTATTGCCTCGGGTATCAAAACTCCGGGTTCAAAAATGAAAGTCTCTGTTTTTCCATATTTGTCTCTGTTTAAAACTACTGATGAGGATTGGAATTTAGATGGCGGTGGCGATGTGAGCTGGCAAATAAGTCCCAATGTGTCTTTTAACGGAACTATTAATCCCGACTTTGCAACCGTTGAAGCCGACCAGCAACAAATCAACCTTACCCGTTACGAGTTGCGTTATCCTGAAAAACGCCTGTTCTTTCAGGAAGGAAACGAAATGTACAGCACACGGATTAAAACCTTTTACTCGCGCCGGATTCAGGATATTGAATTTGGCGAACGCCTGAATGGTAAAATAGGCAAAACCCAGTTTAATATTCTGAATGTAAAAACACCCAACCTGTCGGAGGAGGAACCATCCACATGGTTTACAGCTGCCCGTGCCAAATTCGACTTCTTAAAATCATCAACTCTTGGAGTGACCCTGGTAGATAAAAGCTGGGCCGATGGATTTACCCGTTCGCTTAGCCTCGATTATATTATGAACCTTGGAAAGACATGGAAACTTACAGGGCAGTTTGTCGGCAGTGCTCCGGGCGATTTTTGGGATCACAGCGCCTGGTTTGTGCGGTTTGCAAAAGAAAATAACATCTACCATGTTCATTATCGTTATACCGAAATCGGGAAGGATTTTCAGGAAAATGTAAACCAGACCGGATTTGTTACTGATGACGATCGCCGCGAAATGGACAGCGATGTTACCTACAAATGGTGGCTTAAAAATAATGTTTTCGAATACATTCATTTCCAAAGTTTTAATAATATATTCTGGAGTCTGGAAAGTGGGAATCTGAGAAGCTGGTACCTCACTGATGCCTTGAATTTTTACTTTAAAAACAAGTTCAATATTCAATACTCATACAATAACGAGTATAAATTGTATGAGAAGGAATTTTATAACCATAAACACAGGTTCGAACTGGGGTATAATACCGACGAATGGAGCCATGCCATGATAAGCTATACTAGCGGTAGGAATTTTGACCGTGACTTAAAATTGTTAACCGGCGGAGCAAGGGTAAAACTGTTTCAAAACCTGTCGCTGAGTTATTCGGCCAACATTCTTAAGTTCGATCCTGATCCGGATGATAACTCCACTTTTATTAACGTGGTTACCGCCAACTATAATTTTACCAAAGATTTATGGCTGAAAGTATTTGCTCAGAACAATACCAAAAACGAGAATATTTATTTTTACGGGTTAATGGGCTGGCGTTTCAAACCACCTTTTGGTGCGTTTTACCTTATCTACTCGCGCGACCAGTTTGGGGAAGAAATGGGGGTGCCTACTTCCGATAACTTTTTTGTGAAACTTACTTACCCGATTTCGGTTTTGAACTGACCCTATCGGGTTTTTGTCATATCCTCATCCACACAAATGGTAAAATCTGCCGTTCCGGTATTTTCTTCGGTTAATTCGGTCACATCATCCTGCTGAACAGTGGCGATTGTGATAATTTTCAAATCAGGATTCTGCTGTTTCAGGTACCAGTAAATACTTTCAAAATTTGCCGAGTGGTATGCCCCGTGATAATGCAAAAACAGTTGTCCTTCCGACCAGTTTTTCAGGATAAAGTGAGACATGGTAGCATCTTTTACAGCCTGCGCTTTTGGTAAATTGCTACTTTTTGGCCCGGCTTTCATACCTCCCATGGTCATCATACTTTTATAACACTCCAGGTCTGCATCATAATTTATTGGCAGCGGCGGAATAAACTGTTTCGCTTCATCCGACAGTTCTTCAAGCCCTTCGAAACCCTTTTTATGAACCAAGGAAGCGTACCTGCGTGGCACATTGCTGGCTACAAATTTTAGCTGCTTTTTGTTGGCAAACTCAACCAGCGGCTTGTAATCTGTTTTATAGTTGGGCCAAAGACGCATCTCTTTTTCAAATGTGCTTTGCGAAATCAGGCTGTCGAGGTATTCATCCATAATTACCTGGTTGTCGCTTTCGAACATCTCGGCACCAAGTACAAGGTCTTTACCTTTCATCTCATATATGTCTTTGGTAACTTCAAGTTGCAGCCAGTGCGATATGGGATTGTCGTGATACTCGCCAAACAAAACAATATCAGCATCTTCAAACTGTTTTAGCATTTTTTCGTATTTCACAGGTTTACCATCTTTATCATAAAGAGAATAAGCCGGTTTATCTGATTTGAAAGCAGTGAAAAGAAAGAACATAGCTACAAAAACATAAAGTATATTTTTCATTTTTGAATAATTTTACCGTTAATACAACAAAGAAAACATTATCTGGTTAAAATAAAAGTGACAACAATAACTTAAAATTCATGAAAGAACAATACAAAAATATTTTACAGATAGCAGGAAGCGGAAGGAATGTTGGAAAGACCACTTTTATCAGTCAGGTTATTCTGGCTGAGAAAGATAAGGAAATTATTGCGGTTAAGATTACACCACACTTTCACGAGCCTACGCCGGGTATAAAAAAGTTGAACGAAGGAGAAGGCTGGAAGCTGTACGAAGAAACCGACCGTACCACACGAAAAGATACATCGCGGTTTTTACAAAACGGAGCAAAAAAGAGTTACCTTATTGAATTTGAAGGTGATTTTTTGCAGGAGGCATTTAATAGCCTGGTGCCGTGTCTCGATGATAATAAACCGGTTGTGATTGAGTCGGCGGCATTAATAAATATAATTCAGCCGGGAATTTTTGTAGTTATTCTACCCGATGGTGAGTGCCGGAACAGAAAATTGGAACCGGTTCTGCAAAAGGCCGATCTGATTATTATTTCAGATGGGACACAGTTTCAGCCTTCAAATAAAAGAATTTGGTTTGATAATAGTTGGGTAATCGACTAAACACTAATTAACTTCTTTAACGTTTTGTAAGTCAATTTAACAATAATTCAATTTGGTTAAGCCGGGTTAACACAATTCTGTTTTACTTTTGAATGGAAACAATTTAACAATGTGCCTAACCAAATTCCACGAAAACAATTAATTGAAACAGGGTTCTCCATATGGGGAGCCCTTTTTTGTTGATAGCTATAATTTCCCTATCTCCTCTTTCAGCCATTTGGGGCGGTTGGTGGTAATTCCGGTAACGCCCAGGTCGGTTAACCGTTTTGCCTCTGCCGGATCGTCAACAGTCCAGGTTAAAACTTCAAGATTATTCTTGGTAGCCAGCGTTACAATATCAGCATCAATAATTGAATATTTAAGGTTTATACCAGCCAATCCTTTCTCTGATGCTTGTTGCATTTTCTTTTTCAATCCCGGTTTTAGTGCACTCAGCCAGTAGCATTTGTTATCAGGGAATTCTTTTTGGGTTTCCAAAATGGTTTCCCAGCCAAAACTGATAAAAACAATCTGGTCCTGCTTTTCGCTTCTTTCAATGCAACGGGTTAAAGCGGGTAATACCTCTTTCCCGCATTTAATTTCAACCACCAACGTTTTCCCTTCGGGCACAGTTTCAATAATTTCCGACAGGAAGGGTATTTTCTCGCCTTTAAATTCTTCCCCTTTCCAGATACCGGCATCCAGATCGCGTAACAGCATCGACGGGGTGTCTTTAATCTGCAGGTTTTTTTTCCCCGAGCAGGTTTTTTTTGTGTCTTTGTCGTGAATTACCATTACCCGGTTATCCTTCGATAAATGAATGTCAATCTCAACGGCATCGGCATCAAGTTCCCATGCCAGTTTTGCCGAAGTAACTGTATTTTCGGGTGCTAGATACGATGCCCCCCGGTGTGCGATAAATGTATTTTGTGCAGTAATTCCCAATCCTAAAACAAGAAATAAAATGGTAAGTTGAATTTTCATGGCTTCTTCAGTTTTGTAAGACCGAAGATAACAAGACAAAAAGATTTTTTTAAGATTTCGCGTTAAAAAATGTAGTTTTGTTTCGCCTTCTTATAAATGAATAAACTGAATTGTTTAATGGCTGAAAAAAACAGGGCAAAAAAAGGGAAAAGCACGAAATCCGGATTTCTGCATAATGTAGGAAATCATTTGGTGGTAACTATCTTAAAAATAATTTCGATATTGCCTTTTTGGATGATTTACGGGATTTCTGATTTTTTCTATTTCCTGATAAAATATGTAGTTAAATACCGTTACCAGGTAATTACTGAAAATCTTACTCACGCATTCCCGGGAAAAACCACAGAGGAGATAGCTGATTTAAGAAGTAAATTCTACCGTCATTTTTGCGATTTTTCGTTGGAAACCATCAAATCGTACGGGATGAACGAGAAGCAGATGGAAAAGAGGCTAAGGTATAAAGGAGTTGACCTGGGGAATGAATATTTTGCTAACGGAAAAAGTATTATCGTTCTGGCAGCTCATCACAATAACTGGGAGTGGTGTGGTTTTTTACAGCCAAAATCAAAACATAAGTTATTACTGGTTTACAGCCCAATGTACAATAATATTCCCATGGAGAAGTTTTTGGTTCATGCAAGGGGGAAATGGGGAGCATCGTTGGTGCCGATGAGGAGAGCAGCCCGAACCACATTCGAACATGTACAAAAAGGAGTTCATACAGCTTTATGGCTTGCAGCCGACCAGTCAGCCCCTCCAACCTCACAATTCTGGACCACGTTCATGAATCGTGAAGCTCCATTTTTTTCGGGGCCTGAGAAAATCGCGATAAAAACCAACCAGCCTATATTTCTTCAGCGCATCAGAAAAGTTTCCCGGGGAATATACGAAACCGAATTTACGGTGCTGATTGAAGAACCTGCCAAAGTTGAACCCAAAGACATTCTTCTTACCTATATCCGGAAAATTGAAGAGATTATTCGTGAAGAGCCGGAATATTACCTGTGGTCGCACCGTCGCTGGAAACACACGCGGCCGGAGGGAATTCAGCTGACAGATTAAAAAAGGAGAAACCGGCTAATCAAATTTTGGTCAAGGGAAAGTGATTGGTTTTGGAAAAATATCCTTATCCCGGTTCCTCCTGAAAAAACTGCAATAAAAGCCCCCTTTTTATTCCCCCAAGAGGGAAAAACCTCTCCCCTTAGGGGAGATTGAGAGGGGCTCTATTTTCTTAAAAATGCATCTACCCCTGCTGCGGCAATTTTACCTGCCTGAATGGCATGTACCACCAGGCTGGCTCCTTTTTCTGCATCGCCTGCAGCAAATATTTTTTCTACTGATGTTTGTTTATTATCGTCGACTTTTATATTGCCGCGTGCATCAAATTCAACTCCAAGAGTTTCCAACAATCCGTTATGTACTGGTTGTGTAAAGCCCATTGAAAGGAATACAAGGTCGACATCAATAATCTCTGTTGTACCAGGCACTTCGTTCATAATCCAACGTCCGTTTTCATCTTTGTTCCATTCAATCTGAACAATTTCGGCTTGTTTTAATTGTCCGTTTTCACCTATAAATTTTTTGGTGTTTAAGCTCCAGCGGCGCTCACAACCCTCTTTATGCGAACTCGAAGTTCTTAATACTTCAGGCCAGTAGGGCCATGGATTGTTATCCTGCCTTTCTTCAGGAGGTTTAGGCAGTATTTCAATTTGTGTTACCGAGTTTGCTTTCTGACGTATTGAAGTTCCCACGCAGTCTGATCCGGTATCGCCACCTCCAATTACCAATACGTTTTTGCCATCAGCACAAATTCTTTCCTCCTCAGAGACTACCTGGTCAGCAACAACTTTGTTCTGTTGTGTCAGGAAATCCATGGCAAAATACACACCTGCCAAATCACGTCCTTCTACCGGAAGGTCTCTTGGTTGCTCTGCACCAACTGCCAGAACTACTGCATCAAATTTTTTCAGCAATTCGTCTTTTGTAATATCGAGACCAACATTTACATTGGTTTTAAATTCAATTCCTTCTTCGGCAAAGATTTCCAGCCTGCGGTTAATAACCCTTTTGTTTAATTTAAAGTCGGGTATTCCATAACGCAGTAATCCACCAATTGCATCGTTTTTTTCATATACAGTAATGGTGTGCCCGGCTCTGTTCAACAGGTCGGCAGCAGAAAGTCCTGCCGGCCCCGAACCGATTATTGCAACTTTTTTTCCTGTTCTGGTTTTTGGAGGATTAGGTGTAATAATGCCTGCATCGAATGCCTGCTCAACCGTAGCACATTCGTTTTCGCGGATGGTTACAGCCTCTTCATGAACGGCAAGTACACACGATTTTTCGCAGGGTGCCGGACAAATTCTTCCGGTTATTTCCGGGAAGCTGTTGGTTGAATGTAAAATATAATAAGCTTCTTCTTTATTCTCGCGATAAACAGCATCCTGCCATTCAGGGATTTTACTTCCCAGCGGGCATCCCCAGTGGCAAAACGGCACTCCACAATCCATACAACGCGAAGCCTGAAGCCTGCGATCTTTTTCGTTTAACGTCTGTTCTACCTCTCCGTAATCGTAAATTCTTTCATTCGAAGGCCTGTATCCTGCCTCCTGACGGGCAACTGTCATAAATCCTTTTGGATCTCCCATATCTTGTTCTTTTTTCGCTTTTAATAATTTAAAATTTACTCGTGACGTGAAGGATCGTCTTCTGTCAGCTGTAATTTCTTTTGTAACACCTTCAGCTTTTGTTCCTCCAGAACTTTTTTGTATTCGAACGGAATTACCTTCACAAACATTGGCAGATAGGCTTCCCAGTTCGTTAATATTTTCGATGCCACAGAACTTTGTGTGCAAATTAAATGGTTACTAATCATCGATTGTAACTCTTTTATGTCAGCTTTATCTTCAACCGGCGACAGTTCAACAAGTCCTTTGTTGCAGTAATAATCGAAATCGCCTGCCTCGTCCAAAACATAAGCTATACCGCCGCTCATACCTGCTGCAAAGTTTCGGCCGGTTTTGCCAAGCACAACCACCCGGCCACCGGTCATGTATTCGCAACAGTGGTCTCCGGTTCCTTCAACAACTGCATGTGCCCCCGAATTTCTTACACAGAATCGTTCGCCTGCAACACCCCGAATATAGGCTTCTCCGCTGGTTGCTCCATAAAATGAAGTGTTCCCAACAATGATGTTTTCTTCTGGTTTAAAAGTTGAACCAAGAGGCGGTACAACAATTATTTTACCTCCCGAAAGTCCTTTTCCTATATAATCGTTTGAATCTCCTTCGAGCCTGAAAGTGACACCTTTTACCAGGAAGGCTCCGAAACTCTGTCCGGCAGTCCCGCTAAATGTACAATTAATTGTATTGTCCGGCAGTCCTGATTCGCCATATCGTTTCGAAATTTCGCCTGAAAGCATGGCTCCGGTTGTCCGGTCGATATTTATAATTTTATGCGAAATCCATACTTTTTCAGCCCCGTTCAGCGCTTTTTTCGAATCGCGAATTAAATCAAAGTCAATGTGCCCTTTGCTCTCCTGTGTGTTGGGGCGTGTATTCCGAATATCGATCTCTTTAGCTTTCTTTGGCATGTAAAGCAGTTTCGAGAAATCAACGGTCTTCATTTTCCAGTTGGTAACATTTTCGTTTACCTCAAGTAAATCGGTACGCCCAACAATATCGTCAAACTTCCTGAAACCCATTTCAGCCAGGTATTCACGAATCTCCTGGGCAATAAACCTGAAATAATTAATGGTATAATCAGCTTTCCCGATAAATCTTTTTCGTAACGCTTTATCCTGGGTTGCAATACCTGCAGGACAAGTGTTCATGTGGCACTTACGCATCATTACACAACCCAGTACAATAAGGGCAGAGGTTGAAAATCCAAACTCTTCGCCACCAAGGCAGGCAAGTGTTACCACATCGCGGCCGTTTTTAAGCTGTCCGTCAACCTGCAATTTAACCCTGCCCCGAAGGTTGTTCAGCACCAGGGTTTGCTGTGTTTCGGAAATACCCAGTTCTACCGGCAACCCAGCATGTTTTATCGAACTGGCCGGGCTTGCCCCTGTACCGCCGTCAGCACCTGCAATAATAATTACGTCGGAGAATGCTTTCGAAACCCCTGCGGCAATGGTTCCAACACCGTCTTCAGAAACCAGTTTTACCGATACTTTGGCTTTCGGATTGGTTATTTTCAAGTCGTAAATTAACTGGGCAAGGTCTTCAATCGAATAAATATCGTGATGAGGTGGCGGCGAAATCAAAGTAATGCCCGGTGTAGAATTACGCGTTTTGGCAATAATCTTATTCACTTTGTAGCCGGGTAACTGTCCACCTTCTCCAGGCTTGGCACCCTGCGCAATTTTTATCTGCAACTCTTCGGCATTGGTCAGGTAATTGTTTGTAACACCAAAACGCCCCGATGCAACCTGTTTAATTTTACTGTTACGGTTTGTCCCAAAACGATCCGGATTTTCACCACCTTCACCTGTATTGCTTCGTCCTCCAATTGTGTTCATGGTAACAGCAAGCGCTTCGTGCGCTTCTTTACTGATGGAGCCATACGACATTGCCCCGGTAACAAAGCGTTTCATTATTACTTCAACCGGCTCAACCTCTTCAATCGGAATTGGATTCTTTTTAAAGTTGAAGCAGCTGCGGATAAAAGCTGGTTTCTGGTTTTGTTTATCTACAAGAGTACTGAACTCTTTGTATTTTGAATAATCGTTTGTACGGGTTGCCCATTGCAGTAATCCAATTGTTTCTGGATTCCATGCATGGTGTTCGCCGTATTTTCTCCACGAATAATTTCCTGAATTTTCGAAACGGAATGGTTCTGGAGTATTGTCATCCGTGTATGCCTCTTCGTGAAACATTGAGGCTTCTTTACAGATTTCTTCAATTCCGACACCACCAATTTTCGATGTTGTTCCGGTGAAATATTGGTCAATAATTTTCTGGCTGATACCAATGGCCTCAAAAATTTGTGCGCCATGGTAACTGCGCAGAGTTGAGATTCCCATTTTAGAAAACACTTTCAGTAGTCCTTTGCGAAGTGCCTTTATATAATTTTTACGGGCCTCACCATATTCCAATGCAATTTTCCCATCTTTCACCAAATGGTCGATAGCTGCAAAAGCCAGGTATGGATTGATGACGCTTGCCCCAAATCCGAGCAGTAATGCAAAGTGGTTTACTTCACGTGCTTCGCCGGTTTCAACAATAATACCAATCTGCATACGCTTTTTGGCTTTAATCAGGTGGTGATGAACTGCGGCAACAGCAAGTAATGATGGTATAGGAGCCTGGTCCTCCGAAATATTTCTATCGGTAAGAATAAGGTAATTCTTTTTATCGTCGACTGCTTTTTCGGCATCGGCCAGCATTTTTTTCATGGCCTTTTCAAATCCTTTTGCCCCTTCTTTTACCAGGAACATCATCGGGATTGTTCTGTGAGTGAACATCTCATCTTTTAAATCCTTTATTTTCCCAAGGTCGGTATTGGTAATAATAGGATCTGTAAACTTAATCAGTTTACAATGCTCCGGATTTTCATCTAAAATATTGGAAACCGACGAACCGATATAATTTGTAAGAGCCATAACCAAACCTTCGCGAATAGGGTCGATTGGAGGATTGGTTACCTGTGCAAACATTTGTTTAAAGTAATTGAAAAACCGTTTTGGTTTATCAGAAAATACTGCAGGAGGAGCATCGTTACCCATGGAAGCTGTAGGTTCGGCGCCATTGAGGCACATGGGTTGAATCAGCTCGTACATATCTTCTTTAGTGTAGCCAAATACTTTCGAGTAGGTATCGAAATTATCGATGGAAGAAAGAACACGTTGTTTTACTTTTATGTCCTTCATCATCATCCTGTTTTCTTTCAGCCACATCTGGTAAGGGTTTCTGCGGCTCAGTTGGTCTTTTACCTCTTCGTCGGGGATAATAATGCCCAGTTGGGTGTCGACCAAAAGGATTTTTCCCGGGCGCAAACGGCCTTTTTCTTTAATCTCTTCAGGTTTAAAAGTTTGAACTCCAACTTCGGAGCCCATAACAATCAAATTATTTTTGGTAATAACATATCTCGATGGGCGCAGTCCGTTTCTGTCGAGTGTTCCACCAATGTAACGACCATCGGAAAATACCATTGAAGCAGGTCCGTCCCAGGGCTCCATAATTGTTGAGTGGTACTCGTAAAATGCTTTTAAGCTATCAGGTATCGGGTTTTTCTGGTTAAACGATTCCGGAATCATCATACACATTGAATGTGGCAACGATCTCCCGGTTAAATGAAGAAATTCCAATACGTTGTCGAACGATGCCGAATCTGATTTTCCCGGCTCAATTACCGGAAGCAGTTTTTTCAGGTCTTCACCAAAAACTTCCGACTTCATGAGCGCCTCGCGGGCCTGCATCCATAAACGGTTACCTTTAACGGTGTTAATCTCACCGTTGTGGGCCACAATTCTAAAAGGTTGTGCCAAATCCCAGGTAGGAAATGTGTTTGTACTAAACCTCGAATGAACCAGGGCAATGGCGCTCTTAAATTTTTCGCTTTTAAAGTCGAGATAATAATCGCGTAACTGGTCGGGTGTTAACATTCCTTTGTACACGATAATTTTTGCTGATAAACTAGGCTGATAAAAACTATCCTTATATTTCAGCGATGATTCCCTGATCTCTTTTTCAGTTAATTTTCTTACAATATAAAGTTTCCTTTCCAGTGCGTCTTTTTCAAGGTTGCCCTTAACAAATACCTGTTTAATTGCAGGTTCGGTTGTTTTTGCAATATCGCCGGGAGCTGAATTGTCAACCGGCACATCGCGATAACCAACCAGGGTTAATCCTTCGGATTCAATGTTTTTTGTGAGGATATCGACACACAAGTTTGCTTCATTCTCATCTTTGGGAAGAAAAATCAATCCGGTTCCGTATTTCCCAGGTAATCCGACGTTGAGCTTAAGCTCATCGACAATAAACTCGTGTGGAATTTGCATAAGCATTCCTGCACCATCTCCGGTAGAATTATCGGCACTTGTGGCTCCCCGGTGATCCATATTTCTGAGGACTTCCAATCCCCGTTTTACTATATCGTGTGAAGGTTTACCTTTTATGTGAGCAACAAATCCAATCCCACAATTATCATGTTCATTCTCAGGACTGTATAGCCCCTGTGCTACAGGTAATCTCGTCTGCATCATCTTTCCTTTCTGTTTTTAAACTCGTTACGGCGCAGATAATTGATTCTTTTTAACCTAATTACTGCCAAATTGTAAACGAAAACTAAATTTTACTTACGAAGTGAAATCAAAAATAGTGAAAGACCTGAGAAACTGCAATTAGTTGTTTGGATTTATGTGTTTAATAACATACAATTAACCTTTATTTTTTTAGATTCTGATTGAAGAATGGGGTTTGCAAAGCAGAAAGTATGACATTTGTCGCAATTTCAGCAACTTATAAATATCATGCCAGAAGTTGTTTTTTTGCTGCTTCAATTTTTTCGAAGTTAAACTCTTTGAAAACCGTTTCCTTTTTGGTTGAAATATTGTCAAGACAAAGGTTGCCAATACTGCCTTCGTGAACGTGATCTACCTTTTTATCCGGATTAAAATCACCGTTTTCAATTTGTTCGCCAACCTGCTTGTACGCTTCCCTGAAAGGGATTCCTTTTAAAACCAGTTTATTAACCTCTTCAACACTAAATAGATAATTGTATTTCTCGTCATTCAGGATATTAGAATTTACCGACATGTTTTGAATGGCCATTCCAACAATGTTCAGGCAGTCGTTCATCTCTTTAAAAGCAGGCAGGAAAACTTCTTTTACCATTTGAAGGTCGCGGAAATAGCCGCTTGGAAGATTATTTATAATTAACCCAATTTGAGAGGGAACACCCTGAAGTTTATTGCAGCGGGCACGGGTCAGTTCAAAAACATCGGGATTTTTTTTATGTGGCATTATACTTGAACCAGTTGTGAACTCAGCAGGCAGACTTACAAAATTAAAATTTTGGCTCATAAACAAACACACATCGTAAGCCAGTTTTGATATTGTTCCGGCAAGGTTTGCCAGTGCAAATGATACAATTTTTTCCACTTTCCCACGTCCCATTTGGGCATATACTACGTTGTAGTTCATATTGTTAAAACCGAGTAAATCGGTGGTCATTTGCCTGTTTAACGGGAAAGATGAACCATAACCCGCAGCGGAGCCCAACGGATTTTGGTTGGTAATTTTATAGGCTGACAATAATAACTCGAGGTCATCAGTCAGGCTTTCGGCGTAAGCGCTAAACCATAGCCCAAACGAAGAAGGCATAGCAATCTGAAGGTGTGTGTAGCCCGGCATTAAAATGTCTTTGGTTTCTTCGCTTCTTGAAAGCAAAATTTCAATTAGCCCGGTTGTACTTTCAACTATCTCTTTAATTGCTTCGCGGGTAAAAAGTTTTAAATCGAGCAATACCTGGTCGTTTCTCGAACGGCCACTGTGGATTTTTTTACCGAGATCGCCCAATTCATCGGTTAAAAGAAATTCGACCTGCGAATGAACATCCTCAATTTCCTCCTCAATGATAAAATTACCGGCTTTAGCTTCATTATACAGTTTTTTCAAATGTTCCAGCAAAACCGGAAGCTCTTGTTTTTCCAATAAACCAACCGATTCGAGCATGGTAACATGAGCCATCGAACCCAGAATGTCGTGTTGAGCCAGATATAAATCCAGTTCGCGGTCTTTACCAACTGTGAATTCCTCAATCGCTTTATTTACAGGTGTTCCTTTATCCCAGAGTTTCATTTCAATAAAAATTAGTAGGAAGACCGAAGACCGAAGACCGAAGATGGTAGTCAATCTGCTTATCTTCTTGTTTTGTAAAGTGCTCTTTTCAGAGACATCTCAAAAATTTCAACAAAGATATTAGTTTTTACGGGATACAAACTTGAAGTGGTTTATTGAATGGCTCAATTTTAACAGGGGCATTTATTTTCACCGGATCGCCATCAATATGAAACAACTCTGATGAAGAGTTATTAAGAACGGCATTTTTCACTCGATAAAGTTTATGAAATTTGAACCAGTGAATTTTCTTTAAAAGAATAGCTAACCCTACAACCGGGTATAAAATTTTACAAACAGGTTCAATAATTACCACATCAATTAAACCATCGTCGGTTTTAGCCTTAGGCGAAATGTATGCATTGTTTCCAAACTGGCTCGAATTTGCAAATGTTATCATTAACACCCTTTGTTTAATAATCGATTGGTTGGCAACTAATTCTATATCAATTGGGTTGAATGAGAGACTTCTTTTTATAACCAGTTTTATATATTTCCACCTGCCCCGTTTTTGTGAAAGGCTCATTTTGTGGGCAATTTCAGCATCAAACCCGTTTCCGGCAACCGAAAGAAAGAGTTGGTCGTTTAATTTCCATAAATCGATATAACTGGTTTTGTTATTGAGAATTGTGTCGATGGCTTTTACCAGGTTTTGCGATATTTTTAAATGCCGGGCAAGGCCGTTCCCTGAACCTGTTGGAATGATTCCCAGAGTAACATCGCTTCCTGCCAATCCTTTTGCAACTTCATTTACAGTTCCGTCTCCGCCAACCGCCACAACAAAATCGAAACCTTCTGATACCGCCTTTTTTGCTAACTCGGGTGCATGCCCCGGTTTTTCGGTAACAGCCCATTCGTAATTAACCAATTTCCCGGAAAGAATTTCAAGAATCTTTTCCGTAATTCCCTTCCCTCTTTTATGTATGCCTGCTTTCGAATTAATAATAAAGAAGTACTTCTTCATTTGTCTTTACTTTTTCAGAAAATCGTTGTGAAGGACTTGTAAGTATGCTTTTGGAAAATCGAAATAATTTTCGTCTTCACCGTACTGTCCGTATGTTTTATATCTATTTAAAAACCTTGAAAAGAAGTGCTTATTTTCTTTGGTAACGTAACCCCATCCTGAGTCGTGCATGTAAAATGCGAATGAGGGCGACGAAAATAAATCGTGTCCGAACTGCTGCGGTTCGTACTCCCATCCCAATTGCCTTACCAGGGTAGGAATAAAATCGGGTTGTCCGCCGGGGATGTCAATCACCATTGGCTTTTGCACCACACCTCCTGTCCAGATTAAAGGTATCCGGTACGATTCAGGATTACTTACATCGGTGGGCCCGGGTTCAATATATCCATGGTCGGAGGTAATGATAACCAAAGTGTTTTCCCAAAGATCTGTTTCTTTAAAACCGGAAATAAAAGCTCCCAGGCAGCTATCGGTGTAAGCTACAGAGTTTAAATATTTCGATTCGTTTGAGTTTCCTTTAATTTTATCGAACGGAACGTCGAACGGGGGATGACTGCTAAGAGTATAAATTATTTTCAGAAACTTACCGGTTTCGTTTTTCAGCTCGGCCAACAAACGGCTGAAAAGGTATTCATCGGGCACTCCCCATTTGCTTAATTTGCTTAATCTCCTTGGGAAATGGCCCTGCGAAATAATTTCGTCGTAATCGCCCTGCAACAGAATCGATTTCATGCTGAAAAAATCGATATCGCCACCATAATAAAAAGAATTTTTGTAGCCATTCCTGTTAAAGTAATGCGAAAGCAGTGTTAGTTTATCCGACTTGTCGGGGAAACGCATTATCGACTCTTCAAGCAACGATGGGTACCCGCCAAGAATTGCAGAAATTCCCCTGTCGGAACGGTTACCGCTGGCATAAAACGAGGAGAACACTATGGAGCTGTCGCACAGCGAATTTATGTTTGGACAAACATTGTAATTTCCTCCCAGTGCAGGGATTATTTTATTTGAAAAACTCTCTAAAATTACCAGTACAACATTTGGGGTGGCAGGGTTGCCCAATTCAAGTAAAAGTGAATCTGAATATACTCTGTTTCTTTCAACTTCAGAAAAAATATTTTCGGCCTTATTATTTTCAAAATAGATACAAGGATTTGTAAATGAGTCTCTTTTATCAACCGTATAAAGAAAATGCCATAAATAGTTTGATGCAGCCTGGTTTACATACATATTATCGCTAAATGCAACAAAACTTAAATTCATGGGCGAGGTATTAAAACTGCCCCTTATTGGGATAATTAAGCTCGCGGTAAGAAAAAGTAAAACCGGCGACTTAAACCATTTAAAACCAGAACTTTTTAAAATTGATTTGAAAATAAATAGCTTGAAAAATCTCATAAATAAAAACAAGTTTGCCGAAAATGCCAATACAGCAGTCACGGCAATCCCAAAGGTGAAATTCGACATCACTCCTTTCATGTCGCCAATGTAGTCGAAGGCATTTATTCCAACCCGGGTTCCCCAGTGAGGGTACAGCCCCAAATCTATAATATTAAGGAAAGTTGCTATAATTAATAGAAGCAGTGTGTATATTTTTAGAATAAGACCAACTTTTTTGGACGAAAACAAAAATGAAAAAGCAATGAGAATTCCCGGTAAAACAGTTAAATACCCTGCCATCGACAAATCCATCTTTGTTCCTAGTATCAGGATTTTAGCTATTTCTGAAAACTCCAGAGTGCCGGTTAGCCTATAATTGGCAAGTAAAAAAACAATATTTGATACCCAAAAATAAACCAGCCAGAAAAAGAAATATCTGATGAAAACTATTAGAACTTTTTTAAACACAATTACAATTTAATTACAAATCTATTTCAAATCGGTTACAAATATAGCAGGCTACAGCTATTCTTAGAAACTGTTTAAATTTTATTTCTGTATCTTTAACTTATTGCATTGAAATTACTTATTGAACAACAACCATTAAATAAATCTATTGTCATGAAAAAAACCTTGGTAGTTATTGTAGCTGGATTATTGATATTAACTGCATTTACACAAAATGTAAAAGCGCAGGAATGGAACATGAAACTGGACATATACAGCAGTTATATCTGGAGAGGATTGAAGTTCGGCTCAGGGCCGGCCTTTCAGCCCACCATCGAGTTTAATAAAGATGGCTTTGCCATTGGTGCATGGGGTTCGGTTAATGCCTCGATTGACGAAGCTGCAGAGGTTGACCTTTATGCCAGCTACGGATTTGACCTTAGCGAAAATACATCCCTAAGTTTTATGGTCACTGATTATTATTATCCTGGAACAGATTGGTTATCAGGCGAATCGCATTTTATTGAGCCGCTTGTTAGCCTTGGTGTGGGGGCCTTTACCTTTACCGCAGCATACATGACAGGCGAGAATGTTAGCGATATTTACCTGGAAGCAGCAGTTACGGCCGGCCCGGTTGACATTATTCTTGGCGGTGGCGACGGGCAGTATACATACGATGGCGATCTTGGTATCAGCAACATAGGCCTTCGTACGGCAAAAGAAATAACAATTACAGATAGTTTTGTAATTCCGGTTTCAGGATCTGTGGTCTTGAATCCTTCAACCGAACAATTTTACCTTGTGGTAGGTATAACCTTGCAGTAGAGGCCGCCAGTAGGTTTGTAATTCAATACATTTATTATAATTCCCCTATAAGTACTTGCACAAAAAAGTACCCGTTGTTTTTTGTTGAAAAGTTTAATCTTTTTATTTAACCTGATTGAGACAGAGTGCTATTTTTGTCCCCTTCAAAAAATAGAAAAATTATGATGCAGACCTGGTTTGAGAGCAAAGTAAAATACATGAAGGTTTCTGAGAGTGGGAACGAGCAAATGGTAACCGAGAACTTCCTTTTAGACGCAGTATCTTATACCGATGCTGAAACGCGGATAATCCGCCAAATGCAGCAAATGGTTAAAGGCGGCGAATTTTCCATCGTTGATATTAAGAAATCACGTATTGCGGAGGTGTTTCCATTCGATACAGGTGAATGGTGGTTTAAAGCAACCATTAACCTGGTTACGGTTGACGAAGAAGCCGGAAAAGAAAAAAAACTGCGCACTTACTACCTGGTAATGGCCGATGATATTAAAGAAGCTCTGGAACGACTGGAAGAAAGCCTGAATTACCTGGTTATTCCTTATGTGGTGTCTGCATTGGCCGTTAGTACAATAGTTGATGTATTCCCATACGAGCCTGCAGAGTCAGTGGTACCTGAAGGGTATGTGCCGGTTGAAAAAGAGGAAGATAAGAATCCGATTTTTACGGATGGTAAAAATCCTTTTGAAGAAGGTGGGGAAACGGCGGCAGCTAACCTGCCCGATACAGAATAAACTGATTTACGAATGCCTTTTCTTTAACTCCCTAACAATATCCTCAATCCGGTATCCTTTGTGCGATAGCAGAACTATTAGGTGGTAAATTAAATCGCCTGCTTCGTAAATAAAATTTTCATCGTCGTTGGCCATGGCTCCAATAATGGTTTCAACAGCCTCCTCTCCAACTTTTTGGGTAATTGTTCGTGTTCCTTTTTGAAACAGGGAAGTGGTGTACGAACCTTCAGGCATCTCTTTTTTACGGTTATCGATAAAATCCTGCAGATAGGAGAGAAAATGAACGTCATCTTTCGGATTGGTTTCAAAAAAGCAGGTGTCGGCACCTGTGTGGCAAACTGGCCCAACCGGATTTGCTTTTATCAATAAAGTATCATCGTCGCAGTCGACTAGCATTGAAACAACATTAAGAAAATTACCCGATTCCTCGCCTTTGGTCCACAAACGGTTTTTTGTGCGGCTAAAAAAAGTGACCTTCCCTATTTCAAGTGTTTTGGCAACGGCTTCTTTATTCATAAAACCTACCATTAAAACTTTCATAGTTTCAGCGTCCTGCACAACTGCCGGAACAAGGCCGTTCATTTTATTAAAATCGAGTTGTAAGGTATTATTTAGTTGTTTCATTTCGAATGCGTTCATTGTAAAATGTTTTAAAATTTGCGAACTACAATTCCTTTTTCTTTTAAATATTTTTTGAGCTCAGGTATTGGTATTTCGTTGTAATGAAAAATGCTGGCTGCCAGGCCTGCATCGGCCTTCCCTTTGGTAAATACATCTAGGAAATGTTCTTTTGCTCCTGCTCCTCCTGAGGCTATAATGGGTATTTTTAACATATCTGCCATGTGTGCCAGTTGCTCGTTGGCAAAACCATTTTTTGTGCCATCGTGGTTCATCGATGTAAACAGGATTTCCCCTGCACCACGATCTTCTGCCTCTTTTGCCCACGAAAAAAGTTCTTTATCTGTTGGAATTCGTCCTCCATTTACGGTAACTGTCCAGTGGTTGCTTTCATCGCCGCGGGCATCTATTGCCACCACCACAAACTGGTTCCCGAAATTGCGTGCTAAATCGTCAATAAGTTGCGGATTGCGAACTGCTGATGAGTTTATGGATATTTTGTCTGCACCTGCACTGAGCAGTTTGTCAGCATCGCTGATTTCGCTGATTCCTCCACCCACGGTAAACGGGATATCAACATGTGCTGCAATACGCTTTACCAACTCAACAAAGGTTTTTCGGCCTTCGTGGGTTGCCGTAATATCCAGAAAAACCAGTTCATCGGCGCCGTCGGCTGCATATTTTGCTCCCAGTTCCACAGGATCGCCAACCTCCTGGATATTTACAAAGTTGATTCCTTTAACGGTTTGCCCGTCACGGATATCCAAACATGGTATGATTCGTTTTGCAAGCATTGCTTTCAAGTTCTGCTGTAGGCATCCCTACGGGAAAAATTTAAAGTTAAGAGTTCAAAGTATGAATTCTTCAATCTGTTTCAAAGTTATTTTATTTTCATAAATGGCTTTGCCGGTAATTACCCCGGGAATTCCCATTTCATTTAATTTTAATATATCGTCCATTGTGGCAATGCCTCCGCTGGCTATAATTTCAACTTTTGGCAACGTTTCCATTATTTGTTTGTATAAATTGAATGAAGGCCCGGTTAGCATCCCATCACGGCTTATATCGGTTGAAATAACTTTTGAAATTCCCTTTTCGTGAAATTCAGATATAAACTCAATAATCAATAACGAGGTAGTCTCCAACCAACCGCCAACCGCTATCTTTCCATCTTTTGCATCGGCACCGAGAATGATTTTTTCGCTGCCATATTTATCCAACCATTTAAGGAAAGTATCCTTTTCTTTAACAGCGATACTGCCCCCTGTTACCATTGCAGCACCTGAGTTAAAAGCAATTTCAAGGTCTTTGTCCGATTTTAAGCCTCCTCCAAAGTCAATTATTAAGTTGGTTTTAGTCGAGATGGTTTCCAATACTTTATGGTTGACAATGTGTTTTGCCTTGGCGCCATCCAAATCTACCAGGTGCAAACGACGAATTCCGGCAGCCTCAAACATTTTAGCCACCTCAAGCGGATTTTCGTTGTAAACCGTTTTTTGGTTGTAGTCACCTTGCGAAAGACGTACACATTTGCCGTCGATGAGGTCGATGGCCGGTATTATTTCTATTTTTTTGTTCATAAATTATTTCTCGCAAAGACGCAGAGACGCAAAGGTAGTTAAAGTTGTGGGGTGTGGCGAATTCCAATTCGCCATTTTAAGATGCGGATTGGAAACCGCATCACCCATTATTCTCTAAAATCATTTTCAGTACTGCCTGTGCAGTAACTTCCCGATTGTAAGCCTGTTCAACAACAATTGAATTAGGATTGTCTATTACGCCATCGGAAACCACCACATTTCGGCGAACCGGAAGACAGTGCATAAATTTGGCATTGTTGGTGAGTGCCATTTTTTCGTCGTTAACAGTCCAACTAAAGTCTTTCGAAAGAATTTGTCCGTAGTTGGTGTACGATGCCCAGTTTTTTGCATAAATAAAGTCGGCGCCTTCAAACGCCTTTTTCTGGTCGTACTCTACTTTCACATCTCCCATAAACTGTGGTGCCAGCTCGTAACCTTCGGGGTGGGTAACCACCAGGTCGTAATCTGTTTCGCTCATCCATTCAACAAACGAATTTGGAACTGCCTGCGGCAATGCCCGTGGATGAGGTGCCCAGGTTAAAACCACTTTGGGGCGTTCAACTTTTTTGTATTCTTCAATAGTAACAAGGTCGGCATAGCTTTGCAGCGGATGGCGGGTTGCCCCTTCCATGCTCACTACCGGAACGCCGGCATAATCGACAAACTGGGTTAAAATCCTTTCAGAATAATCAATATCCCTGTCCTCGAACTTTGCGAATGCTCGCACGCCAATCACATCGCAGTATTTCCCGATTACGGGGATGGCTTCGCGAAGATGCTCGGCAGTTTTACCGTCCATAACCACACCCATTTCCGATTCCAGTTGCCAGCTGTCTTCGTTTACGTTCATTACCATGGTATTCATTCCAAGGTTCATGGCTGCTTTTTGGGTACTTAAACGGGTACGCAGGCTGGAGTTAAAAAACACCAGAACCATTGTCTTGTTTTTACCCAAATGCTGAAAACCAAATGGGTTCTTTTTTACTTCGAGCGCAGTTTTTACTGCTTCTTCTAAACTGGGAATATCTTTTACTGATGTGAATTTTTTCATGATTTATTTAGTCTAAAGACCGAGGACCGAAGTTTCGGCATCTAATCTGTTTATATTTTTTTGCCTTGTTTTACTTTGGACGAACTTGTCCGTCTCCTTCAATTATCCATTTATAACTGGTTAGCTCTTCCAACGCCATAGGCCCGCGTGCATGTAACTTTTGAGTGCTGATTCCAATTTCTGCTCCTAATCCAAATTGTGCTCCGTCGGTAAAAGCCGTTGAAGTATTGGAATAAACAGAAGATGCATCTACCAGTTTTCTGAACAATTCAATCCTGCCTGAATTTTCAGAGATAATGGCTTCGCTGTGTTTCGAGGTGTGCGTGTTTATATGGTCGATGGCCTCGTCGAACGAACCTACTGTTTTTACCGACATTTTCATTGAAAGAAACTCTGTTCCGAACGATTCTTCGGTTGCAGGCAGAAGCAACTCTGCCGGATAAATATTTTTTATCTGGTTGAAAGCTTTTTTGTCGGCATAAATTACCACTTTTTCTTCTGCTAATTTTTTTGCAAATCCGGTAAGCTCTTCCAGCCTGCTTTCGTGGATTACCAGGCAGTCGAGGGCATTACAAACCGAAACTCGGCGTGTTTTTGCATTAAATACGATTTCGCGCCCTTTTTCAGCATCGCCAAATTCATCGAAATAAGTGTGACAAATTCCTGCTCCGGTTTCAATTACCGGGATGGTTGCATTTTCACGGACGAAGTTGATAAGCCCCTGACTTCCGCGTGGTATAATTAAATCGATGTAACCATGCGCCCTGAGCATTTCGTTGGTTTCTTCGCGTCCGGCAGGCAACAGTGTTACTGTATTTTTATCCAGTTCAAATTTCTTCAATACATTTTGAATAATGGATACAATTACCTGGTTGGAATAAAATGCATCGCTACCACCTTTCAAAACACACGTATTCCCTGATTTCAGGCAAAGCGCAAATACATCGAAAGTTACGTTGGGGCGGGCCTCGTAAATAATTCCGATAACGCCAAACGGAACAGTTACTTTGCTTATTTTTAAACCATTGGGGCGGATCGTTTCTTTTAAAACCTTTCCAGCCGGACTTTTCAGATTGGCTACATTTTCAATGTCTCTGGCAATTCCTTCAATACGCTCTTCGGTTAATTTTAAACGGTCGAATTTTGGATCTTCAGGAGCCATCCTGTCCAAATCTTTTTGGTTCTCAGCTAAAATAAATTCGGTATTTGCCCTGGCCTCGTTTGCCAATTCAAATAGAATTTCTTTCACTTGGCTGTTCTCAACAAGGTTTAGTTTTCTTGAAGCTGTCAATACTTGCTGTAATTGTTGTTCTATTTTCATTTTTGTCTTTTCATCTAAAACCCTCTCCCGGGGGAGGGAGAGGGAGCTCAGAATAAGTTTAAATTAAGGAATAATTAAAGGGAGATTGGATCCTATGCCGAAGACAATCAACTGACTTTACTGGAATAATGTTCAATCTTCATGTCTGTATCTCGACATCGGCTATGAGTCAAAGATTATCCTGAGCTGTTTTTATTTTCAATGTATAAATAGTCATAATGTACAATCGGTTTTTGTTTTTCTGATTTTTTTTCTGTTTCGATTTTGTCTGAACCATACGCTGCTTTACCTATGCCAACAGTATCGCCTGATTCGTCGGTTATTTTTATTAAATCTCCTTTTTTAAATTTATTTTTAATTTTTGTTATTCCAACCGGTAACAAACTGATGGCTTTTTCGGAGCACAAAGCATTAGCTGCCCCATGGTTTACCACAATCTGGCCTTTGGCAAATCCGTCGGAATATCCTATCCATTTTTTTACATTGCTCGATGTTTTATTATTCGGAACGAAATAGGTATGTTCCTGATTCTTCTCCGCATTCAGCAAATCAATCAAGATATTTTCTTTTGTTCCGTTGGCAATGTGTACACCAATTCCATCGCCTGCCACTTTTTTGGCTATTCTGAGTTTGGTAAGCATTCCTCCCCGTCCAAAGTTGGACTGCATTTCTGAAATTGCATTTTCTGGTTCTTTTGCTGAAAGCTCAATTTTTTGAATCAGTTCAGCATCCTGGTTTTCAGGATGAGCGCTGTAAACGCCATCGACATTACTTAAAATTATAAGTGCCTCTGAGTTTACCATCGATGCAATTAATCCTGAAAGTTCGTCGTTGTCGGTAAACATCAGCTCTGTAACCGAAATGGTGTCGTTTTCATTAACTATTGGAATGACTTTGTTTTCGAGCAAAGTAGAGATGCAGTTTTTCATGTTGAGATAATGTCCACGGCTCGAAAAATTTTCTTTTGTGGTTAACACCTGGGCACAGGTTTGACCGTGTTCGTTAAAAAAATCGGAGTAACGCGAAATAAGTTTTACCTGACCCAGTGCAGCCCACAACTGACGTTTGGAAACTGCATCGGTTCTTGTGGAATTTTCGAGTACAGCGCGGCCTGCAGCAACAGCCCCCGATGAAACCAACACTACCTCCACTCCGTTTTTATGGAGGAAAGAAATCTGGTCGACCAGGTGGGCAATGCGAGATACATTCAAAGTACCATCTTCTTTAGCCAGTACGTTGCTCCCGATTTTTACTGTTATTTTTTTATACCGAAACTGCATTTATTTCGAGTTCTCAATTTTTTTATAAGATGCCATAACTCCCTGTATTAATGATGAACTAAATCCTTTATGTTCCATTTCGTTTAATCCGGTTATTGTGACACCCATTGGGGTGGTTACTTTATCGATTTCGCGTTCAGGATGGTTGCCCGACTGAAGAATCAATTCAGTAGCTCCTTTTACGGTTTGTGCTGTTATTAATTGTGCCAGCTCCGCACTAAAACCAATCTCAATCCCTCCTTGCATTGCCGCTCTGATGTAACGCAATGCGTAAGCAATTCCGCACGACGAAAGAACTGTTGCAGCAGCCATTAAATCTTCCGTTATTTCAACTGTTTTGCCCAGCTTATCGAAAAGCTCGAGTACATAATCTTTATGCGGATCGGTATTGCCGTTTGATGAAATACAGGTGAGCGATTCCTGCAAAGCAATGGCTGTATTTGGCATCACCCTGAAAATTGGGATATCATTTCCGGCCATTTCGCCAAGTGTTTCTATTCCGACTCCGGCAACTATGGAAATAAAAATTCTATCGGGTGTTAATGTGGGTTTTATGTCGTTAATTACACCTTCGATGTGGTACGGTTTTACCGCAGCAATAATCACTTCTGCATTTTTTGCAGCATCCAGATTTTCACGAAAAGTATTTACGTTCAACTCTTTCATTTTTCTGAGCGATTTCTCTTTTCTGTCGGAAACAAAAATGTTGGAAGCTGGCACAAAACCTGACTTAATAAGCCCGATGGCAATCGCGCTTCCCATATTTCCAACTCCGATTATTGCTATTTTTTTATTTTCCATATTAACTAAGTTATCAAATGGCAATTCAATTCAATTTATTTTTCGTCAACAACGCTGTTACGTCTGCATAAACTGTTTTAAAAGCAGCTAAAAATTCATCAGCCTCCTCAATACTTAAACTTAGCGGAGGCAATAACCTGATAATATTTTGTCCGGATACACCGGTAAAAACTTTGTGTTCAAACAGTAGTTTTTGCCTAATCTCTTTTATCGGAAACTTAAATTCCAATCCAATCATCAATCCTTTTCCCCTGATTTCAAAATCACCATTCATTTCAGATAATTTCTCCATCAGGTAATTTCCCACTTTTTTTGAATTCTCAATCAGATTTTCCTGCTGAATGACATCCAGGACTGCAATACCGGCCGCACAGGCCAGATGGTTGCCCCCAAATGTTGTACCAAGCATACCGTACCATGGTTTAATTTCGGGTTGGATTAATACGCCACCAATCGGAAATCCGTTTCCCATTCCTTTG
>JBDLJS010000007.1:0-56728 GCA_039714235.1 Bacteroidota bacterium
ATGTCTTCTTTAGTAACTATTCTTCCATGCGAGAGTAATGCTTTACGGTAGGCATTTAATCGCTCTTCGGTATCCATACTTTCGCGGCCGCCAATGGTTGGTGTAACCGTTTCAATACTGTCGGGCCAAAGTCCGCTGCCTTCGTAAACAAACAAATTTTCACCACTTTTTATATTGTTACCAACATCTCCGTTGGTTGTCCAAAACTCAACAAAAACTGTATCATCATTGGCCTTCGACCTTAACAACAAATATGGGATTTCTTTTTTTACCACATTGCTGGTCTTTAACCTGTGTTCCAAACGGGTGATGGTTTGGTTCAATTCTTTCAGGTCGGAGGAGATCATATCGGCACCCATAATCGAAAATGCCGCACTTTCGTCCCTTAGCAGCTCGAGCAGGTAATCGATTATTTCTGCTGCGTTTCGCGAATCGAACCTCCCTACTCCACCATGCCTGACAATATAGGTACCCTCCTCAACATCCTTTATTCCTGAAAAGGATTTCTGAGCGAAATGCTTGCCGCTACTACTTGTTACCCTCTTCATATCGAAAAACACCTCTTCTGTCAGCAAAGGAATAATGTTGATAAACTCTCTTGATGATTGTGTAAATTCGTTTAAATGACGATTAAATGCAGGGAAACAGTTTACCGAACAAAACAGGTCGTCGAGGACATCAGGGGGCATTACCTGTGGAAACTCAACTTTAATCCAGAGCAGGTTATCCTCCATCTCTTCCAAATCGCCTGGTGAATAGACAGAAATGAGTTCCGGCGGGATTTTCTCAGTATCAGGAGCTTTTTGTAGAGAAAATTGTTTTTCGGTGAGCGTTTGAAATTGTTTATGATAATATCTGTTAATATGGTTGCTTACTTTGGTAGTAATATCCAGCTCTTGTTGTAAAAGGTTCTCCAGGCTGTTGGCATCAACATTATTGTCGATTATGCCTTGGGTAAAATTAACCGGTTGATTGTTAATAGTCCACCTGCCTTTAGCCAGCGAATCGTAAAAACTCTCTTCGTAAGCTTCATTCCTCAAGTCGAAACAAATTGACAATCCATCCAATTTATCTATATCCTCATGCATCTCCATCCCAAACCATATTTCTGAAGATTTAACAGACCTTGGTGAGCGGCTTGTGGCAATTATTTCCTTTTCAAGGCTTTCCTGAAATTTATAAATCCTTGAAGCAGAAGCCAGGTATTTAATTTGCCCGTTAAATAACTTAAAATTACCTGACGGGGTAAAAAAAACAGTTTTCTCCTCGGCGGTATGTTCGCCGGGGATTACAATCCGTTTAGTTGTGTAGAATTGATAATAAGGATTAATGTCGAGTACAGGATCTACCGGATTAGCTCTTAATAATGCATGTGCCGGCGAAGGACCGGTAACAGGCCCCGGGGTTAACAAATCAACTAATTTTTCGAGTATCCTTGCTTCAACTGTATTTATTTCGGTTGAAATTTTTGCCAGCTCATTTGCCAGGGCTCCAAGTATTAAGCCTACAACCGGATCGAACGAACTTTCAGATTGGGTGTCAGTAAACCCCCATATTCTGGAAGCATTTTTAATCATCCGACTACTTATTTTTTCTTTCGATTCCTGCATTTTAGTTTAATAATATGATAACGGGCCAATAAAAAACTGATCTTCATGCAAAAAAGGTTCATTGGTTGATACCAGAGTCCCTTTAACTTTTAACTCAATTCTGCTTTGAATTCTGCGCTGGAACATCATGTAGTCGATTTGCTCAATTTGAATATCAACTGAAATATTGGTTAATCTTTGTTCCTGTTTAACAATGGTTTTTTGAATTGAATTAGCTAACCGCTCCCTGTGTTTTTGCGAATTACTGATATTTTCAAAATCGTGTTCCCAAATTTCACACCCAAAAGTTTCATCGTGCTTACATTCGCCAAAATAGGTAATTGCAATAAGATGTACCATGCCTGCAACCGACTCGTGTAACGAGCATTTTGCATGCTCCTTTTTTTGGCTGATTTGGCCCAACTTTAATGGTAATTTGTAATAGTCAGTAATCATTTAAAAACTTATTTTTATAATTAAATAGCCGATTCAAATCCAAGTACAGGACCTTCTTGTATTCCTCCTAAAACAAAATTCTGCTCTTTCTCTTCAACCAGAACATTAGTTTTCACATCGAGCTCAACCGGAACAAAATAACTGTAAAAGCAAGTCAGAAATTTTGCAATAGTACCACCTTCCAGATATTCTTCAACTTTTGTATTTTTTAACGGGCCAATATTAAACACCATTGTTTTATCCATGTTGTTAAGATTCTCTCCGCAAACAAAATCTACCCCCAGTTCACCATTTCCAAGCATACATTTTCTGGTTTCTCCATTGCTTTCTATTTTTTTCCTTTCCTCCAAATCAACATTTCTTAATACCGAAGCTTCAACTTTTTCTTCCAGAATCGTTTCGAGACTTTTGGAAGTTAACCTGCTATCTCCTGCTATTTTATGGGCGAAATGCAGCAACAATGCCAATCTGTAGACATACTCCTTGTTAAGATATTTACGTAAATCCCATAATTCAGGATAAATATCACCAAAAAGTTCCTCGCTAAAACGGCTCAGTATTTTTCTTTCTTCCAGTTCCAGTAATACCCGCTGCAAAAAAATCTCATTTTCAACAGGGAGGAAAAAATCCCGGGCAGCTTTCTCTTCTTTTTTAATCTTTTTCGACTCATCGGAGGCGTTTTTTGATTTACTTATAGCTTTGTCGCTGCTTCCATGAAATAATCCTTCAGGAAGAGAGTCGTATAGGCCGTCGCGGTTTAAATAAAACCGAACCAGTTGCTGGCTATTTTTTAATTTTATTATATCTGAAGAGTCGATATCACGGGCATACTTTCGCTTAAAAATTCCCTTATTGGTAATGATAAATTCATCTTTTCCTAGTCCTTTCTCAATCAAATCACCGATAACAGCCTCTGCCCTGATATCGCTGAAGATGTTTTGAATAATTCCTGTTATTTTGTTGTTATTTACCATTAATAAAGAATCCAGGAGCAAAAGAGGGAAAGTTTAGTAGCAAATAAAACAGTTGCTTTAATTGATACCCAGCTCTTTCATCCGTTTCCGTAATTTTCTTTCCGTGGTTCCCAGTTCTTTGGCTGCCAATCTTTTATTACCATTATGTTTTGCCAGAGCCTTGTTTATTAAATCAATTTCTTTTTCCTGAATGCTCTTTGTTTCTTCCTGCTTAATTTCAACACTTTGAGTTTTACTTGTCTTCATACAATCATCCAGTTGTGCCTGCAATTCATTTTTCTCTGCCCAGGCACTAAATAAATTATTAAAAGTGAAAATAATGTTGTCGTATAACTGCACCCGAACAGTATCGTCACTAATCTTATTGAGATAATCTTCCATTTGATTGGTAGCGTTAGAGTATCTCAGTTGAATTTTATCTCTTGTTAACTCATCCTCCTCTTTTTGATATGCACTAAACAAAGAAATAGCAGAATCTGTTTTTGCTAAGAAATCCTTTTCAAATTGCTCAATTTCAGCCAACTTGGCAGCTAAAATTTTTCTTTCTTCTTTCATTACCACCTCTTCTTTTTCCGGCAAACGAAAGGCATAATACATGGGTATTGCAACAATAATAACAGCTAAAAGAAATAATGCCAGCATTTTTATAATCGCTTCTGTGCGCTCTTGCTTATTCAGTGGATCCATAGTTATAGATATTTTTTAAGTTTTACTTTTTAATCAACGAGGAAACTACCTCCCGGTTTTTCTTTTTGCTCTTTTACAAAAATATGTCGGTCTTTTTTCTTACCAATAAAGTCGAGATTGCTAAGTGTATTACAAACACCTGATATGGCATTTACAAAGGGAGCCATGGTGTTAATAGAGGAATTTATATCATCATGGTTATACTTGTACTCGATAGCGTTACTTATTAACTCTTCAAAAACTCCCCGGTTTAAACTACTCCAGTCCTGTATATAATTTAATAATTCTTCCCTGTCAGTTGATGATTGTTTATTAATTGAATTATTAACTACCCTGGCAAGTGTGGCAATCTGTTCAAAAATATAAACGGGTGGCTTGTATTTGGCAATTCTTCTGAATTCGACCATGTGTACACTCATGAAACCAAGCATTGAATCAGCAACTTCTGCTACAGTTTGAGCAATTGTTGTGGCCTGCTTTTTATCCTTTATTCTTCGTAAAATATCAACAATATCAATTTCTATTTGCCCTAAAATTTTTACAAGTTGAGAATGGTATTCAACAAGTTTAGGATGGCTGTATATTGTCTGACAAGGAGGAATAAAAGTATCGTCCAGCTCAGGTTTGTTATCACTTATTTGCAGTTTACCAATTATTAAAGAATTCTCATTCCCAACAGAGTTTAGTTCATCTTTTTTATGGATTGTTACACTATATCCAGGTAAAACATTGGGTAATCTTGGCGGATTTTCTTCTGCCAGAGGAACACCAAAAGGTACCCTTTCAAAAGGATCTACTGAAAGTGCGATATAATAATCCTCATCTGTTTTATTTTCAGCGCTGATTATTGCCTTAGGTATTGATTGCGATAAATCATTCTCGGTAAAATAGTTATCCTGTATTTCAATTCTTGATCCACTCCGGGTTATTGCTTTACAACTTAACACCTTTGCATGGATAAATGACTGGTTATCAATATCAATAATTATTTTCAGCGAATCATTATTACTCTCGTCTTGTAACAGAAGCCCGTAATTAAATGGATTAATGAATGATAAATAAGTATCTTTTATTTGCTGTGTAATGTTATTATCAGTAGCAATAAAATGATCTTTATTTATTTTCATTCCATCGATCCAGTTAACCGGAAGATCTACTCTTTTGTTCTCCATCTTATTTTTCAATTACACGTTTACAAATAATTACAGAATTTTCTTTTATAAAGTTGAAACTGTTAGTTTCTTCCGGATCAATATACCGGATGCTGCTAAACATTTTAGGTTTGAAATAAAAAATCCAGCCAACAGGTTTATTTTTCTCATTCAGAAATTCAATTTTCTCGTCTGGGTTTCTATCGTTATAATCATTAATAAAATAATAAAATAACTTTCCAAAAGCCATTTCTTTTGGAGCTTTGGCCCTGAATGAAGTCATATTCTTATCACTTGATCTTTTCTTAAATTCGAATCCCACAACCAGGGGTGATTCCATTTCTCTGTCAAGTGGATCTTCAACATGCTGATCTACCGGATAGTGCCATTTCCTGAATATTTTAACAGGAATCTCTATGTACCTTTTTAGCGTACCATAAAAAATGTAAGGCAGAATGAATGCAAGTAGCGATGTAAGATAAATGCCGGTGAAATATTTTTGTTTGCTGAAATAAAATGCCAGCAATAAAAAGATTCCACCAAATAATGCGATTACCACAGTAAAGAAGAATTCAGTCCAGTATACATCATCTTCCTTACACCAGGGTAACATTTTTTTCAAAAATAAAGTGTGCAAAATCCCCAATACGAGCATCCAGATACTTAGCAGGATAAATACCAGGTGTAACGAAATTGTCAAAAGTCCCTTATTACCCAAAAAGCCACCTGCGCCCAGTATTACTCCTGTAACAATAATATATAAAAGCGAAATAAATGTACTTCCCTTTAATTTTCTATTTTTTAAAATGATACTAAAAATAACTAATGCTACTACAAAAAGTATGATAATTATAAATCGGTTATCCATATCGACAGGTTAATTTTAATTTAATACAATAGTATAATAGTTATAAATTTAATGGAAAAAAGCGTATAAATCAACTAAATTTATTGTTATGTTAGATTAAATTATATGACAGTAATACATTTAAAATTACATTCTGAATAAAGATAATAATTAATTTCGGGAAAAAGATCTTTTATTAAACGCGATAGAAAAACAAAACGGCTCTTCTTTATCAGACATATTTTTACAAGCCAACCAGCATAAACATATTCTATCTTCAATTGCATAAATGCACGAAAGAATTGCTAACTTTGCAGGCTCATTTATAGTAATTCATTTTACATGCAAGTACTTGAATTTGATACGGTTGTAATTGGGAGTGGACTGGCTGGTTTATCTGCTGCATACCATTCAACAAAATTTGGGTCGGTTGCCATTGTCACAAAGTCGCAGTTAGATATAAGTAATTCATATTATGCTCAAGGAGGAATTGCAGCTGCTATTGCCGACGAAGACTCGCCTGAGCAACATTTGCACGACACCCTGGTAACCGGGCGTGGTATTTGTGATTTGGATGCCGTTGAGGTGCTGGTTAACGAAGGCCGCGAAAGGGTTCTGGAACTGATAGAAATGGGAATGCCCTTCGACCGCGAAAACGGGGAAATAGTTCTGGGGCTGGAAGGCGGACATACCAAAAGACGGATTTTGCATGCCGGAGGCGATGCCACAGGAAAGGAGCTGACCTGCTTTATGCTAGACCAGGTAAAAAAACAGCCATCGGTAACTCCTTTCGAATTTGTTGCCGTAATTAAATTGCTTCAAACCGAAAACCAGATTACAGGGATACAGGCTTACGATTTCAGGACAAATAAAAATATCATTTTTAAATCGAAAGCGGTTATTCTTGCCACAGGCGGATTATCCCGTATTTTTGCCCGCTCAACAAATCCTCATACGGCTACAGGAGATGGAATAGCCATGGCTTACGAGGCAGGAGCAAGGCTAGCCGATCTGGAATTTATCCAGTTTCATCCGTCGGCACTTTACATTCCCGGCAAAGAAGCCTATTTAATTAGCGAAGCAGTGCGAGGTGAAGGTGCCTGGCTTCTAAATAACGAAGGGCACCGTTTTATGAAAGACATACATCCGCTGGCCGAACTGGCTCCCCGCGATGTAGTTGCTTACAGCATTTTCAGGCAGATTCAGAAGTCAGACGAAAAACACATCTACCTCTCCCTGAAACATCTCGACAAAGAAAAAATCAGAAAACGATTTAAGAATATTGATAAACACTTAAAAGAATTTGGATTCGATTTAACCGAAGATCTTTTACCTATCTCGCCTGCAGCACATTACATGGTTGGGGGCATACGGACCAATCTTGATGCTGAAACAAATGTTTCAGGGCTTTTTGTATGTGGCGAAGCAGCTTCAACAGGAGTTATGGGAGCAAACCGGCTTGCCAGTAACTCGCTGCTCGAATGCCTTGTTTTTGGGAAACGGGCAAGCGAAAAAGCTGCAAAAATTAAGACTTCTTCTTTCCCGTTGCAAGAACCTGAGAAAATTATCGTTAATAAAGAAAATGAATATCTGTTTTTAAAATACCAGAACGAACTGGCAGCTTTAATGTCAGAAAACCTGGGAATTGTGAGAAACAGGAGATTGCTGGAAACTGCATTGCAGCGGATCAAAGAAATTTCAGATGAATTCGAAAATACAGAGAATGAGTATAACCTTTTAAAAATCAGGAACTCGGCTAACATATGCAAGTTAATTGCACAATCTGCATTAATTCGTAAAGAAAGCAGGGGTGGCCATATAAGGGAAGATTTCCAGAAAGAAAATCCCGATTTTAAAGTTCATACCATTCAACAAAAAAACAAAGAGATAGAATTTGAAACAGTAAGAAAATAGAGCATGATGGATGAGAAAACAATAGAATCAGCAGAAATATTATTTGAACTTGCCTATGCCGAAGATATTGGCGAAGGCGATGTAACCACAAATAATTTAATTCCGCAGGGCGAAAGAAAAACTGCACGCCTGGTAGCAAAAGAAGACGGAGTTATTGCAGGATTACCATTGGTTGAAATGGTTTTCAGGAAATTCGATGACAGCTTTGAATGGAAAGTGTTAAAAAATGATGGAGACCAGGTAAAGAAAGGAGATATTATTGTTGAATTCAACGGTTCGTACCGTGCATTGTTAACAGGCGAAAGAATTGCACTTAACTTTTTGCAACGCATGTCGGGAATTGCAACTTTAGCTAACCAGTTCGTGAAATTAACAGAAGGGACCAAAGTAAAAATTCTGGATACCCGGAAAACATTACCAGGCTACCGGCTACTCGACAAATATTCGGTAAAAATGGGTGGTGCTTCGAACCACCGGTTTGGCTTGTACGACATGGTAATGATTAAAGACAACCACATACAAATTGCCGGTGGAATAAAACCGGCTGTCGAAGCAATCCGCAGCAAAATACCGGTGAGCATTAAAATTGAAGTTGAAACTACATCCATCGCACAGATCAAAGAAGCTGTTGAGGCCGGAGCAGACATAATTATGCTCGACAATATGAGCAATGATACAATGAGTGAGGCAACTGAAATTATAGGCGGACGGGCAAAAGTGGAAGCCTCAGGAAATATGAGCCTTGCACGCATTGCAGAAGTATCGAAAACAGGAATCGATTATATTTCAATAGGTGCACTTACTCATTCGGTAAAAGCTTTAGACATCAGCCAACGAATAATTGATTAATGAACCTGGTAATTGATATAGGTAACACCCGGACAAAATTTTCTGTATTCAACCGGGGCGAAGTTCTTATCAGCGTACCGGTAAATGAGTTTCTTCCTTCGCACATCGAAGTTTTAAAAAAAGAACATTCATCGCTGAACAAAGTAATTTTATCTGCGGTTAAAGATTACCCGACTGAATTAAAATCGGAACTTCAAAATAATTTCGACACGTTTATCGAACTTGGCCAGGATACACCATTACCAATAGAAAATTGTTATAAATCGAAAGAAACATTAGGAAAAGACCGGATTGCTGCAGTGGTTGGGGCATACGATTTATATCCTGATACCAATATTCTGGTAATTGATGCAGGAACAGCAATAACGTATGATATTTTAACTGATACCGGCAAATATCTGGGCGGCAATATTTCACCCGGAATTGAAATGCGTTATAAAGCGCTAAACCAGTTTACCGGGAAATTACCAAAAGTTGAAAAAACAGAGTTCAATAAATTATTCGGAACCACCACCGAAGAAGCTATCAGAGCGGGTGTACAGCATGGAGTTATTTATGAAATAGATAAAACCATTGATGCTTTTAAGGAATTTTATAATAATTTAAAAGTTATTATTACCGGAGGCGACGCTGAATTTTTTGATAACAAATTAAAAAATTCTTTCTTTGTACACTTTAATTTAATCGGCTTAGGTTTAAACCGTATTCTGGAATATAATGGGGAGATTTAGTAGAGTAAGTATTTTTATCGCCGGGTTATTGTTTATCCCGGCTGTATTATTTGGGCAATTTAATAATAGTACAACATCACCTTATTCAAGATATGGATTAGGTGATTTACAATCATATAGTTTTGGTCGTTCAGCTGCAATGGGAGGCGCCACACTGGCTAGCCGCTATAACCTTCAAATAAATTCGGCAAATCCTGCATCGTATACTGCCATCGATTCTCTGAATTTTTTATTTGAATTCGGAGTTGAAGGTAAATTCGCAAATTACCAGACTGATATTAGCAGTATGAATGCCAACGACATTAACTTCAAGTACTTTGCCATGAGTTTTCAGATATCCAACAGGGTAGCTACCAGCCTGGGGCTTAAACCATTTTCTGACGTTGGTTATTATGTTGAGGTTAATGATGACATTGAAAATGTTGGAGCAGTACGGACAATTTATTATGGAACAGGCACCATCTCGGATGCATATCTGGGAATAGCTGTTGAACCAATAAAAAATGTGTCGTTGGGAGTAAACCTCAATTATATGTTTGGAATGTTAAACCGGAATTCGGAAGTAACATTTGCACACCCGGGGTTCTACGGAGTACAGCGCTACTCTAAGCTTCGAATGAGCGATTTTGGATTAGATTTTGGGATTCAGGCAACCTTGCCGTTAAAAGACGAAAAGCAGGTTACTTTTGCTGCTGTGTTCGAAAATAAACCAAAGTACACCGATTATGCCTCAGATATAATTCAAAAAAATCTTTCCTATTCTTCTGCTCTCGATCAGGATACACTCCATTTCAGGGAAGAGGAAAAAGGAGAAATTAATTTTCCGTACACCTTGGGTGGTGGAATATCTTTTGTGAAAAAAGATGTATACGAAATAAATGTTGATTATTACCACCAGGGATGGTCGGAATCTTTGTTTTTTGGAGAAAAGAGTGATTTTTTAGCAGATTTGAATAAATTTGCGATTGGAGCCGAATGGATTCCCGATAAATATTCCATCAGAAGTTTTACTAAACGGATGGCATATCGGGCAGGATTCAGGTACGAACAGACCTACCATGCATTTGGTGGACAACAAATTAACGATTTTGGCATAAGTTTTGGTGTTGGTATTCCTGTATACCGATCAGGTTCAACAATTAACGTTGGAGCAGAGATTGGTAAAAGAGGGACAAAAGAACACAATTTAGTGCTCGAAAATTATGCGAAATTCAATATTAGTTTGAACTTACATGATTTATGGTTTATACAACGTCAAATTGATTAAATAAACAAAAAACAAATATAACTATCATGAAAGCTATTTTACGAATAACATTATTACTGGCCTCAATTGTAATTGTAGGTGTTACAATTGCCCAGGCACAAAGAGTAATTAAAGGAACCGTGTATATGGATGGGAAACCCGGAGCCGGGATAACTGTTGAAGCCCACAAAGGTGGAAACATGATGACCAGTTTCGACGGGAAATACGAAGTAGAAGCCGATGCCAAAACAAAATGGTTAAAATTTACTTTTATCGATGAAACCCAAAAATTGGAAATAGAAGGCAAACCGGGCGATGTTTTCGATTTTGCTTTTACAGGCGAGATTCCTGCAGGTGGAGAAGAAACCGAGGAAGGCGTTAACCTTCAAAGTCACGAGGAATTAATTAAGGCTCAGGATATGAACTTTATGAATGACCTTTCCTTGTATGTTGAATTTTTTAAGCAGAAAGATTACAACTCAGGAAAAACTCACTGGAAAAATCTTTATAATAAATATCCGGCATCAACCCTTAATCTCTATATTCACGGGGGTAGAATGTATGAAGATATGTTGAAGAATGCTACAACAGACGAAGAGCGTGATGCAATCCTGGAAGATTACATGAAACTTTACGACAAACGTATAAAACACTTTGGAGAAAGAGGTTATGTTATGGGCCGTAAAGGTACATCATGGTTAAAATACAAAATAAGTGAGCGCGAAAATACTCCGGAAGGAGAAGAACTCAAAAATGTTCATAAAACCGGTTACGAATATGTGAATGAGTCGGTAAAGGAGCAGGGGAACCAAACCGAGCCTCCTGTACTGGTATTGTTTATGCAGACCACTGTAGCCCTTTTCAAACTGGGCGAGCTACCAAAAGAACAGGTAGTTCAGAATTACGAAAAGTGCGTTGAAATTTCAAACGCAATTATTCAGGCCAACGAAAATGAGAAAAAAGTAGAACAGACGAGAGACCAGGTTCTGCCATACATCGAGAAGATATTTGGAAAATCGGGTGCTGCCGACTGTGAGGCAATGGTTAACATTTATACTCCTCAGTTTGAAGAAAAAAGTGATGATATTGAGTTCATAAAAACAATGCTTATTCGTTTAGGCAGGGCAAAATGTACCGACACCGAACTTTTCGAAAAAGCTTCTGAAAAGCTGTACGAACTTGAACCTTCTGCTTTAGCTGCATTTAACATGGCTCGTCGTTACATGAGAAAAGACGATGTTGAAAATGCTAAAAAATATTACAAACAAGCCATGGAGCAGGAAACAGACGAGGAATTGCTGGCAACTTACTACTACGAATACGGGGTATTTATTTTTATTAAAGATAATGCACTCTCGGAAGCTCGTGGTTACGCACGTAAAGCACTGGCAATAAACCCAGATTATTGCGAAGCAAATATGCTTATTGGCGATCTTTATGTTGCAGCAAGCCGAAACTTCGAAGGAACAGATGTTGAAAAGAAGGCCGTCTTCTGGTTAGCTTGCGATTACTTTAACAAAGCACGTCGGAATACGGATTGTTCTGTTGGAGCTGCTGAGAAATCAGCTACTTACAGGAAATACTTCCCAAATAAAGAGGAAGCGTTTATGGAAGGCCTTCAGGAAGGAGCTGCTTACAAAGTTGGAGGTTGGATAAATGAAACAACAAAAGTTAGATTCTAAAATCTATAAATTCATAAAAAATAGTTGTATTGCAGTTCTTCTCGCAGGGACTGCAATACTTTTCTTTGCCTGCGAGAACGACATCGATAAGATAAAAGCCTTCAGTTCTCCCGAAAACCTCCCAGTGCTTGAAGCCAATAATTTCGAAACCCTTTATACCGACTCCGGACAGATGCGGTTTTCTCTGAAAACAAAAAAACTGCTTCGTTACGAAAACGAAGGAAAAACCTATATCGAATTTCCGGAAGGTATGGAATTGGTAAAGTACGACGCCAATAAACAAATTATTTCGAGCATAAAATCTGATTATGCCAAGCAGTTTGTTAAAGAGAAAAAGTGGGAAGCCAAGAATAACGTTGTGGCTACAAACGCGAGTGGCGATACACTTAAAACCGAAAAACTAATATGGGAAGAGAAAACCGAAAAAATCTATTCCGATGTTTATGTCCAGATTATTCGTGAGAATCAAATTATTACCGGAATTGGATTTACCTCAGACCAAAATATGAATAACTGGAAAATTAAAAACCCAAAAGGAACTATTTACGTTAATGTGGATAACCAGGATGGACATAAGCAGCAGGATGAAACGTTCAACCCTGAAAATGTTCCAAACCGGAAACCATCTGATCGGGGGCCTGTCCAATTTAAAAAATAGTAAAACGGAATGAACCTGTATTTGCTGATTTTTATTACAGTATTACTTTCCGCCTTCTTTTCAGGAATGGAAATAGCTTATGTTTCAGCAAACAAGCTAAGGTTGGAACTCGATAAACAATCAGAACCGTTTAATTCAAAGTTACTGAAGATTGTAACTGCAAATGGCGGGCAATATATCGCCACAATGCTGGTAGGGAACAACATTGCCCTTGTTATTTATGGTATTGCATTTGCCACTTTACTCGAACCGTTTTTTCAAGTCTATTTTCAGTCCGAATCGTTTATACTTTTTTTACAAACGGTCGTTTCAACATTGATAATCCTCGTTTTTGCCGAATTTTTGCCTAAAACCTTATTCCGTATTTTTCCAAATACTTTACTGAATATTTTCTCTGTACCACTTGCACTATTTTACATTTTGTTTTATCCGGTTACACGTTTTTCAATGGGGATTACAAATGTATTATTGAAAAAAGTTTTCAAAACCGATATAAGCACTAGTAAAAGAAATCCGGTTTTTAGCCGCATAGATTTAGACGAATTTGTAAAAGAGACCGATGCTGCAGGCCTGGAAAAAAAGGAAACAGTTGAAACTGAAGTTAAACTGTTTAAAAATGCTCTCGATTTCTCGAAAGTTAAACTCAGAGAAATTATGGTACCGCGCACCGAAATTGAGATGCTTGAAATTGATTCTTCAATAGCTGAGTTACGTCAGAAATTTGTTGAAACCGGTTATTCACGAATCTTATTTTACAACGAAAATATCGATAACATTATTGGCTATGTCCACTCATCGGTTCTGTTCCATAATCCTGATTTCATTGAGCCTTTCATTAAAAAAGTACTGATTGTGCCGGAAACAATGCCGGCCAACAGGCTACTCGGCACATTTATCAGGGAACACCGAAGCATTGCCATTGTAGTGGACGAGTTTGGAGGCACCTCGGGAATGGTTACCAGCGAAGACATTCTGGAAGAAATATTTGGTGAAATTGAAGATGAACACGACACCAGCGACATTATTGAAAAGCAAATTAGCGAAACGGAATTTATTTTCTCAGGACGTGCAGAGATAGACCTGTTAAATGAAAAATATTATTTTGAAATTCCTGAAACTGAAGAATTTGAAACACTTGCAGGATTTATTCTTTTTTATCACAAAAGCATTCCTAAAATTAATACTGTAATTAAAATCGGAAAATTCCATTTAAAAATATTAAAAGCGACCAATACGAAGATTGAACTGGTTAAACTTACCATAACCGAAAATTAACCACAAAAATCAACACCCATAAAACACTGCACAACAAATAGTTACATTTCCCCGAGATGCGTTTTCAAAAAAAAAATAAATATGCCTGTGAAATAGTTAAAATTATTATCTTCGTAGCTCGAAATTTTTAAGTAAAATTTGCATTAAAATAACTGTAAATCAATGGCAACGTTACAAAAGATTAGAACGAAAGCAGGATTATTGGTAGCAATTGTAATCGGTCTTTCATTGGCCGCATTTATTCTTGGTGATATGTTAGGAAGCGGTTCATCAATGTTTCAGAAAAACCGTCTGGAAATTGGTGAAATAGATGGCGAGAAGGTACAATATCCTGATTTTCAGAAACAAGTAGAGGAACTGGGTGAGATATATAAACAAAATTCCGACCAATCCCAGTTGGATGAGAACACATGGGTACAGGTAAGAGAGCAGGCATGGCAAACTACAATTAACAACATTGTTATGGGCGATGTTTACCACGAGCTTGGAATCGACGTAAGCTCTGACGAACTTTTCGATATGTTACAGGGTACGAATCCGCACATGATTGTACAACAAATTTTTAGCAATCCTGAAACCGGCCAGTTCGACAGGAGTGCAGTTGTACGTTTCTTAAAAAACCTTGAAACAGGCGTAGCTCCGGATCAGCGTGATTACTGGTTTTACCTTGAGCAACAAATTGTTGACGAGCGCATTCAGAGCAAATATTCTAACATGATTGGCAAAGGATTATACGTTACCGGAAATGAGGCGCAAGCGAGCGTTACCGCAGGAAGTAAGAAAGTTAATTTCGATTATGTGATGCTAAGTCATAGTTCGGTTGCAGACAGCCAGGTTGTTGTTACTGAAAAAGATTTAAAAAATTATTATAGCGAACATCAGGACGACTACAAACAGGAAAAAATAAGAAGAGTTGAGTATCTGACTTATGCAGTAACTCCTTCTGCAAATGATTACGAAGAAGCAGAAAAATGGATTAACGATATTAAAAGCGACTTCGAAAATGCCGAAGACAACATTCAGTTTGTAAACTCCAATTCTGATGTAAGTTTTGAAAATGTTTGGTTAAAAAAAGAAGCCCTGCCTGAAAATATCAGCACCTGGGTTTTCACCGAGAAAGCTGAAGTAAATGCAGTTTATGGCCCTTATGCAGAAGGCGAAACATTTACATTGGCAAAAGTACATGCATCGAAAATGATGCCTGACTCTATTGAAGCCCGTCATATACTTTTGCAGGTTGCAACACAAGCCGAACTTGTTGCTGCTCAAACATTAGCCGACAGCCTGAAAACAATGATTGAAGAAGGAGCTGATTTTGCAACTCTGGCACGCGAACATTCTGTTGACCAGGGTTCGGCAATTAACGGTGGCGACCTGGGTTGGTTTTCACGTAACCAAATGGTTAAACCTTTCGAAGATGCAGCATTTAACAACGAAAAAAATGAAGTTTCTGTTGTTACAACCCAGTTTGGAATTCATATTGTTCAAACAACCAAACTTGGCGTATTAACTCCACAGGTTCAGGTGGCTTACTTAACCCGAAATGTTGAACCGAGTACCAGAACATACCAGGACACTTATGCCCAGGCAAGTAAGTTTGCAGGTGAAAACACAACAAGAGATGATTTTGATGCTGCAATTACTGAACAAAACCTTACAAAACGCGTGGCTGTAGTTCGCGAAAACGACCGCCAGATTGTTGGTTTGGAAAATGCACGTCTTTTAATAAGAGCCGCTTACGAAGCGGATGAAAACGATATAATTCAAAGCACACAGGGTTCTCCTATTTTTGAACTGGGCGACAATTTTGTAGTTGCTGTTCTTACCCAGGTTACTGATGAAGGTGTTTCATCTTTTGAAGATGTACGCGCCCGAGTTGAGCTGAGTGCCACAAAAGAGAAAAAAGCAGAGTATTTGGTTGAAAAAGCTAACGCTGCATTAACCGAAGGTTCTGGGTTAGAAGCAGTAGCCGCAACATTGGGAACTACGGTACAAAATACAAACGATATCGATTTCAATTCATTTTCAATTCCGGGTGCAGGACTAGAACCTGCCGTTATTGGGACGGCAACTATGCTTGAAGTTGATAAAGTATCGGCACCAATTGCTGGTAATAATGCAGTATTTGTTGTAAAAGTTACATCTGTTTCCGATGCATCTGCCGGACAGGATGTATCTGTAGAACAAACCCGTTTGGCCCAAAATCTTAATTACAGGGCAACATCACAGGCATTTACAGCACACAAAAATGCAGTGGAGATTGTTGATAAAAGATCGAAATTCTATTAGTAAGTAAATCTCTAAAGATATTATAAAGCTGTTCGTCGGTTGATGAACAGCTTTTTTTGTGCTTTCTAACAAATTTTAACCAGCCTGATATCGAAAGCCAGAACAGCATTAGGTGGGATTTTATTACCTGTACCTTTTCTTCCCCATGCCAACTCAGAAGGCACCCAAAATTTAAACCGGCTACCCATCGGCATCATTTGAAGACCTTCCTGTAATCCTTCAATCAACTCCTCAATTTTAACCTCATCAGGCTTATTCTGCCGGTATGTATCTTCCAGAATTTTTCCATCTAAAAGCAATGCACGCTGGTGTATTTTTATTGTATCAAGTAGGCTGGGTTTTACTCCCTGCTTCTCTTCTACAACCGTAAATTGTAATCCCGAACCGGTTTCAATTACTCCTTCTTTTCTGCCATTCTGAATCAGAAAATCTTCACCTGTTTTTCGGTTGTTACCTGCCGATCCTTTATTTCTCGATTTCTTTTCGCGTCGTGCCATTTCAGTTCACTTTTAAATATATCTTCAAAATAAATGAATTTTAAATAAATAGAATATGCTCATTATTAACTGAATTTAAAATTTTAATTCTGGCGTGATTTTCGTATAGACTACCGTCTATTTTTTGCACCTTTGTGTACTTTTTACAAAAACTATAAGCGGGAAGAATATGAAGTTAAGATTTATCAGTTATATTTTGTTCTTTTTTATTTTAGGTTCGGTTACAGTATTTGCCGGGAATAATGATACTGACACCAAAGTTAAAGCAAAAGGAAGTTTATCTTACGATAAACGAGAAGGGAAACCTAAAGTTTATATTGAAGGAATAAAGCTCGATATGGATTATATGCGTCGAAACATGCGTTTTGTCGATTTTGTTAACGAGCCAGCAGTGGCCGATGTGCATATTATTATTAATACACGAGTGAGCGGATCGGGAGGGATGGTTTATTCGTTTATGTATAACAACAGGACCTTTGAAAATTTTAGCGATTTTACCCTTACAGCAACCACAGCATCGAGCGATACTTTTGAAGAACAACGTAAAAAGATTAAAGATGCCATTACGCTTGGGCTTATGCCTTTTGTAAACCAGACCGAAGCTTCGAACCAACTTTCAGTCAGATACCGGGGGAAAGAAGATTTGGGAGGTATTCAGACTGATGATCCCTGGAACAACTGGACTTTCCGTGGCGATTTTAACGGAAGTATCGACCTGGAAGAAAGCCGTAAAATTTATAATTATACATACAATCTAAGGGCCGATCGTGTAACTGAAGAATGGAAGTTCAGGAATATGGGGCGTACATCATTGCGGACACGCGAATATACCAACGATGACGAAAAATACCGTTCAGAAAATAATTCCAACTTTGTAACTTCAAGTGTGGTAAAAAGCCTTTCGCCACGATGGTCGGCAGGTGCTTTTGGCAGTTATTACAATAGTAACTATAGGAATACATTATATTCTATCTCCGTTAAACCGGCAATTGAATATAATATTTTTCCGTGGGATATTTCCGACCGGAAAGTATTTACAATTGCCTATTACATTGGCCCTGAATGGAAAAAATATTACGAAGAAACCATTTACGACAAACTTCAGGAAAGCCTTTGGGAACAGTCGGTCAGGCTAAACCTGCAAATTATTCAAACCTGGGGAGAAATTGAAGCCGGATTAAATGCAACCAATTATCTTCACGACTGGAGCAAAAACAGGATTACGTTCGATACCGATTTATCAATTCGGATAATTCGCGGTCTTTCTTTAAACTTCGATTTCAGAGTTGAAAATATTCACGACCAAATCTATCTCCCGAAAGGGGAAGTTTCGCTTGAAGATATTCTTTTAAATAAAGTACAGTTGCCGTCTACTTTCGAAGTTGGAGCAGGTGTTGGAGTGCGTGTTCAGTTTGGTTCTATTTATAACAATATTGTAAATAACCGGTTATAATTTTACTTTCCCAACAACTATAATTCTTGTTGCTGATTCGAAACCATACTTACGGACTTTGTACCTGAATTCTTCGATCATGGGTTTGAGTTCTTCGTATTCAGGATGGCCGCTAATTTTGTCCAGGGCAGTTTCCATTTTTAGTACCCTTTCGTCAATATCTGGCTGACTTAACTCATTATTTTCTTTTCTTGTTTCGAACGAAAATATAACCTGAATGCCAGCATCCTGAATCAAATCCAGAATCTGCTTTTTTGTGAAAGTTTCGTTGTGACTTATGCCCTGAGCTCTATCTATTTTTGCTCTGAAATGATGATACAATTTATGCACCTCCTGGGCTTTGTTCAGGTTGTCGCTAAACAGTTCTTTTATTATAATCCACCCACCCGGTTTTACTACTCTCTGCATCTCTGCCAGCGATTTTGGCACATCTGAAAAATGGTGCAGGGCCATGGAAGCGGATGCCATATCAAAATTGTTGTCAGGATAACGAAGTTCTTCTGCACTCATCTCCTGAAACTCTGCATCAGGATAGTTTTGCACTGCATTTTCCAGCGATTCAGCATTCGGATCGACTCCAAAAATATTCGCTTCCGGGAATATACCAGATAATACCTGAATGAAGTCGCCTGTACCTGTTCCAATATCGAGTATTGTTTCTACCGGTTTATTTTTAAGAAATTCTTTTAATTGTTCCATGTTAAATTAATAGTAAAAATGCAGATAAAGCAGTTACAACAATCACAGCAGTCCGGTACATTTTGTCAGAAATTTTTTGCACCAGTTTAATTCCCAGAAAAGCTCCCAGTGCAATTGCCGGAAGTAGCATAATATCCAGAGTCAACGTATTCAGGTTAATGGTTTTCCAAACAAAAATGTGTAACGGAAATTTCGAGAAGTTGATAATCAGGAAAAACCATGCACCTGTTCCGATAAAGCTGTTTTTCGGGAGATGCATTGCCAAAAGGTAAATGGCAAAAATGGGGCCTGCTACATTCCCAATCATGGTAGCAAATCCGCCTAAAATTCCCATTGATGCAGCAAACCACCACGTGTCAGGAAACAGGTTACCTCCTTTTTTTCGATCTTTCCAAAGCATCAGGCCAATGCAAATAAATACAAGTATGGCAATAATGTTTTTAAACCAAATGTCGTTAACTATTTCGCCAACCCACAGGGCTATTCCAATACCGATAAAAGCCCAGGGAAGTAATTTCCAGAGGTATTTCCACTCGGCATGACGGTGGTAATATCCCACACCAAACAAATCGGCCATCATAAGCATGGGCAACAAAATACCAGTTGAAGCTTTACCTCCAAAAATAATTGCCAGTGCTGGCACAACAAACATCGACACACCCGGCACGCCCACTTTCGACATGCCTACCAGCATGGCGCAAAAGGCCAGTAGCAACCATTGAATTATTGAAAAATCGAGTTCAAGCATATTCTGTTGCAGAGAAGATGCTAATGTATCGAAAATAAATAAAGTAGTCAGACTGATGAGATAAAAAAAAAGCCCCGCAAACGCGGGACTATCCAAACTAACAATTTAAAGGTATTGGAGTACCTTCTTAAAAACAAAAACCATGTTTACAGCAATAAACTGTAAATTAAACCTCATCTCTGTCCTAATCTATATTCAATATCTTTTATCCAAATATCTACATATCTGAATATATAATTCCAAATCCAATGCCAAAATAGTCAGTGAATTAACAGTTTAACCTTTATTCACCTGATTGTAAAAAATGGTTAAAGGGTATCTGTATTATTTTCCAGTTCCTGAAGCTCCCGTTCATCTACCTCACCAAACCAATGCTCCAGTTTTTCCCTGGCTTTTTGTTTGACTTCAGGAGTAATATTTCCGGCAATTTGTGACAGAGCAAACAAGAGCACTCCCAAATCGTCGGAAAATCCAATTACAGGAGTTAAGTCGAAAATAGCATCGGTTGGCAAAATAAAATATCCAAGCGCGGCTGTTATTCCCAGCTTCGATTTCAAACTAACACTTTTATCCTGCATAGAAAAATATAAAAGCAAAACGGCATAAACTACCTTTGTTCCTGCTTCTTTTGAGTATTTTTTGACTTTCTCCCAAAGTTTCTTTTCTGAAAAATATTTCGAATATTTGCTGTCTGTCATCGTAAACTTGCATTTGAAAAATCGAGCTGATACGATCCGTATTGCTCAACTATTTTGTCTAAAGCAGAGTACACCTCGGCGTTTGTGTCGGCCTGTAATAGTTCAATTTTCAGCTGACGAAAATTTGGTAGTCCTGGAAAATATTTGGAAAAATGCCTCCGCATCATCAAAATTCCCGATCGCTCGTTATCTCTCCATTCGAGGTTCAACCGTAGTTGTTCCTTCAAAACTTCAACTACCTCATCCACTTTTGGTTGTGGCAATATTTCACCATACTTCAAATAGTGTTTCACCTCTTTAAACAGCCACGGGCGGCCAATCGATCCCCTTCCAATCATTAAGCCGTCAACACCTGTAGAATCGAGAAAATACTTTGCTTTTTCCGGACTGTTTATATCTCCGTTCCCAACAATTGGAATGTTGATTTTCGGATTATTTTTTATCTCACCAATTAACGTCCAGTCGGCTTTACCAGTGTATAACTGTTTTCTTGTTCTTCCATGTATTGCCAACATTTTAATTCCGGCATCCTGTAACCGTTCTGCCGCCTCAGCAACGGGCTTATCCGTTTCGTCCCAGCCAAGCCGGGTTTTTGCCGTAACAGGTACATTAACTGCCTTTACAATTTCGGCCGCCATTTGCTGCATTTTAGGCAACTCTTTTAACAAAGCAGCTCCTGCCCCGTGCCTGATAATCTTTTTCATTGGGCAGCCAAAATTGATATCGATAAAATCGGGATTACTCTCCTCTGCAACCTGTGCTGCCCGAACCATAGAATCGATGTTATGCCCGTATATTTGAATGGCGACCGGCCGGTCGAAATCGAATAAAACCATTTTCAGTTTGGTCTTTTCCACATCGCGGACCAGGGCCTCAGAAGAAACAAATTCAGTGTACATTACATCGGCGCCAAATTTCTTGCACATCAATCGAAACGACCTATACGTTACATCTTCCATTGGTGCCAGAAACAGCGGTGTTCCTTCCAGTTCTATGTTTCCAATCTTCATCATTGTCTTATTAAACCGATGCAAATTTAACCAAATATTTTGGTGTCGGCTTTTAAAAATAATTCTGAAAAATTAAAGTCTTTAAACCAAGCGTTTTACTTTGCTGGCAGAGGTTAATCTCATGGTCTGAAAATCGATTCCGGTTATTAAATTAACTCCCGGCTTTTTCCCGGGTTCGAAACTGCCAAAGTCTTTTTCTATTTTAAGAGCTTCAGCACCGATAATGCATGCCCACGAAACCAATTCTTCAAACGAAATTTCCGGGAAGTTTTCCTGAAGTGTAACCATCTCTGCTAATATTGAAAGTTGACGGTTAGAAGCCAGACTATCGGTTCCGAGGCAGATTTTCAAATTTTCGTTGCGAAACAATGTAACTGGAGGTAATTTATTTTCGATGTATAAATTTGAATTGGGGCACAGCACAAAAAATGTATTGTCAACAGATCGTTGATCCCTCAGTTTGTAAATATCCGATTTTTCGGTAAATGTATTATGCACCAAGAGTAACTGGTTTTCTGCCGGTAAATGTTTCAGGGTTGACTGAAGGGAACTTTCACCGGTTGGCTTCCAATGCGAAATATCAATTCCAAGATTATTTTGCAGATGGCCTGAGATGGGACCTGTACCGTCAATAAAAAACTGCTTCTCGGCTTCGCTCTCCTGGTTGTGTATCGAAAGGATTCTACTGGTGGTCTCAGCATTCTTCCTTATTTTATTAAATAATGGCTCCGAAACCGAATAGGGCGAATGAGGCACCACAGACGAAGCCAATCCGTTCGCTTGAAATTCATCAACAACCATTTGCGCATAATCGAAAGCTCTTGTCGCCCGCGAAGGATGGAATCCAAAAACTTCGACAAATGTGTGATACTTTATTTTACTTTTCTGTTTGGTATGGATTGAAATATCTGAATTGGAAATATCGCCCACTGCCGCAATTCCTGAAGCCCACATTTTCCGATCTATAGCATTCAGTAACCTTTCAATATCCTGAGTCTCCTCGTTTCGAAGTTGGTTAATAGCTTTAATAAATCCACCTATTCCTTCGTGTTCACCAATTTTGCCGTGTAAATGAGAGAGTTCAAGATGACAATGGGCGTTCACAAAACCGGGAGTGAGTATTCCGCTGTAAAATTCAATTCCATGCTCTTCCCTGAAACTGTCTTCTCCTTTAATTATATCGATAACAGTTCCATCCTCTTCGCAAACTAAAATACCATTTTTTATGGGCGGGAGATTTCCGGGAAAAATGTATGTGGCAGCTATTTTTCTCACATTTAGAGTCTGTTTAAATTTTATTTTTTAGAATGATTATGATGTATTTTTTGCTTAGACAAGGTAAAATTGAAGCGAATAGTACCGCTATTTAAGGAAATTTTGCAGCAGAATAAGTGAAAAAGACGCATAATCAAATGAATTAATAATTTTTAAACAGGCTTTTACCTTGGTATATCTTCGTCAAACTTTAACAGGTCCTCTTTCCGGCCCGAAAAACTCTGTTCCAAAACGTTAAGTTCGTTCATTACTTTGCGGTACATTTTTTCGAAGTTCTTCGGATTGCTTGCATAATAAACAAACGACTGCTCAAACACCGAATCGGGAACCTGGTATTTATCGAGTACCGAATAATAAAAATCGGCAGATGTACGGCTACGAACCACCGAATCGTGTCGCAACGTATTGTAAGTAGCTTCAGCCAGATGAATATCAACCATCATTTTAATCATCTGCTTCTCTTTTATCAGGGCCTCAGGTTTTTCATACGGAGTTTTATCGCACGACGAAATTGCGAAAACCAGCAGCAGCAATATAATTTGTAGTCTTTTCATAATATAATCTCCATTGGAGTCCTTCGAACAAGTTGCCAAATTATAAATTGTTAAGGCACTTTTCAAAAAAAGAAGAGTTAAAAAATATTATTTGTACAGTTTGATGTTTTGAGAATATCCTAAAAGTTCACGATTACGTCATTCTGAACTTGTTTCAGAATCTTAACCCAATGCAAAATAGATCCTGAAATAAATTCAGGGTGACGCTAATTAATTACATCCTAGATTTTTAAATCCCCACTATTCCTTATCAGGCAAAAATCGTTTTAAAAACCTCTTCTACCCTGCCAACTTTAATAATTTCAATATTGAATTTTTCGGGATCGAATCCTTTGTTAAGCGAAGGCACATAAATTTTTGTAAAACCAAGTTTTGCAGCTTCTGTAATGCGTTGCTCAATACGGCTTACTGCACGAATTTCGCCTGTTAAGCCAACTTCACCTGCAAAACATATTTTATGGTTAATGGCAATATCGATATTTGACGATAAAATGGAGCAGATTACGGCCAAATCGGTTGCCGGATCGTTTATTTTCAACCCGCCGGCAATATTCAGAAAAACATCTTTGGCAATAAGTTTAAACCCTGCCCTTTTTTCGAGTACTGCCAAAAGCATATTTAACCGACGCAGATCGAATCCTGTTGAAGAGCGTTGTGGTGTTCCGTAAGCTGCCGAACTTACCAGCGCCTGAATTTCAATCAGAAAAGGTCTTACCCCTTCAACGGTTGCAGCAATGGCTGTTCCGCTTACATCGTCGCTTACTTTCGAAATAAGTTGTTCCGACGGATTGGTAATTTCGCGTAACCCGTTGCTGCGCATCTCGAAAATACCCAGTTCGTTTGTTGATCCGAACCGGTTTTTATTCGAGCGTAAAATGCGGTACATATAATTGGTATCGCCTTCGAATTGCAACACTGTATCGACCATGTGTTCCAGCACTTTTGGCCCTGCCAGGCTGCCCTCTTTATTTATGTGCCCGATTAAAACAACTGCAACGCCATTCTTTTTAGCAAATTTCAGAATTGCAGATGTACACTCCCGAACCTGGCTTACCGAACCTGGTGATGATTCAATATTTTCAGTAGATATAGTCTGAATGGAATCGATAATAAGTAAACCTGGGTTAACCTGTTCGGTGTGTGCAATTAAATGCTCCAGCGAGGTTTCGCTCAGAAAAAGGCAATTGTTGTTCTGGCTGTTTAACCTCTCGGCACGTAGTTTTATTTGCTGAAGGCTCTCTTCTCCTGAAACGTATAAAATTTTTTTATCCTTCAATCCCAGGGCAAGCTGCAGGGCAAGCGTCGATTTACCGATTCCCGGATCGCCACCCAGCAAAATTAAAGAGCCCGGAACAATTCCTCCTCCAATTACCCGGTTAAATTCTTCTATCCCAACCGAAATACGTTTGTTTTTTACTGTTTCAATTTTTTCGAGGGTAAGTGGCTGGTTCCCCGAAATTTGGGCAGATAATTTTCCGGCGGCCTGCTTTTTCTCCACAATTTCTTCCACATACGTGTTCCACTCGCCACACGATGTACATTTACCCAGCCACTTAGGCGACTGTGCCCCGCAATTCTGGCAGGTATAAATGGTTTTGGAAGGTGCCATTACCTGAGGGTTTTAATTTTTTTAATGATTTCGGTAGTCGAGGCGCCGGGAACCAGATCGAGGGTTTCCACTTTTCCGCCATGCTCCAGAACAATTTTGTGGCCGGCAATTTCGTGCACGGCATAATCTTTTCCTTTAACTAAAATATCGGGAATTATATTACCAATAAGTTTTTTTGGGGTTTCCTCGCCAAAAATTATAACCGCATCGACAAACAAAAAAGCAGCCAGAATAACTGCGCGTGCATTTTGGTCGAAAACAGGACGTTTCTCCCCTTTAATTAATGTTACCGATTCGTCGGAATTTAAACCCACAATCAATTTTGTCCCCAGCTCGGCCGATTTCTGCAGCGAATCGACATGACCGTGATGGATGATATCGAAACAACCGTTGGTAAAAACAATTTTTTCGTTGTTTTTCTGCCAGTCTTTAAGTGTCGGTTCAAACGAGTTGTAATCGGGGAATATTTTTGAGTTGATGTTGATTTGCATTCCTTATAATCTTAAGGCCATAAAATTAAAAAAACCTCTTGTTTTTAATGCTTTGACACAGAATTTATTTAGGATAAATCTTTACACCACCGTATTCGTCTCAATATCCGGGAAAATAAGACTGGGTTTAAACGATTTTGCTTCTTCGAAATCCATCAGGGCGTAAGAGATAATAATTACCACATCGCCAACTGCCACTTTACGTGCTGCAGGTCCGTTGAGGCAGATGATACCCGAGCCGCGTTCGCCTTTAATAACGTATGTCTCCAGACGTTCACCATTATTAATATTAACCACCTGCACTTTTTCGTTCTCAATCAGGTTGGCAGCATCCATCAGGTCCTCGTCGATGGTAATACTACCTACATACTGAAGGTTGGCCTCAGTAACAGTTACTTTATGAATTTTCGATTTACAAACTTCAATCTGCATGACCTTATTTTATCAGTTGAAAACAATATTATCGATTAATCTTATTTTTCCGCAATACGTGGCAACACACCCCACTTTTATATTTTTTTCTTCCCAGCTGTTAACAGGTTGGAGTTTTTCGCTGTCAACAATTTCAAAATACTCAACATCCAGAAATGGGTTTTTGTTGATGGTTTCAACCACCCATTTTGTTAGCTCTTGTACGGATTTTTGCCCCTTTAGTTCTTGTGCCTTAAATAGCGTTTCCGAGATTACGACGGCATTTTTCCGCTGTTCTTCAGTAAGCAGTTCGTTACGCGAGCTCATGGCAAGTCCACTCTCTTCGCGAACAATGGCGCAAGGTACAATTTCAACCGGAAGTTGTAACTGTTTTACCATATCTTTTATAACAGCCAACTGCTGAAAATCTTTCAATCCGAAATAGGCTTTGTGAGGGTTCACTATGTCGAACAGCCGGCTAACCACCTGTGCCACTCCATTAAAATGCTCCGGACGATGTTTCCCTTCCATCACTTCTTCCAGTTTTCCAAAATTAAATTTCCGGGTATCAGGCTCGGGATAAACCTCTTTGGCATTAGGTGCAAAAACAATTGAACAACCTGTTGGTTCCAGTTTTTTCAGATCGGTTTCCAGGATACGCGGGTAACGCTCCAAATCTTTCGGATCGTTAAATTGCGTTGGGTTTACAAAAATACTGACCACAACAACCGGGTTTTCTTTCACGGCCTGTTTTACAAGCGACAAGTGCCCCCGATGCAGCGCACCCATTGTCGGGACAAAACCAACAGAGCCTTCTGTTTCAATATTTTTCAGTAGCAACTGTAATTCGTTAACTGTTTTTACCAGTATCATATACCCGGATTTTGCGGGTGCAAAGTAAACAAATTTTATTGTCAAAACATTCAAAAAAAAGACTATAGTGCCTGAAAATAACCAACTTAAATTGATTATTAAGTTTATTTTTATTATTTTTGCACCCTGTTTTTAACTGCACTTATTTGGTTAATGAAAAAGAAAAGAATCCTTTATATTTCACAAGAGATTACTCCTTACCTGCCTGAAAGTAAAATGTCGGAGATTGCCCGTTATTTACCACAGGGAGTTCAGGAAAGAGGAAGAGAGATAAGAACATTTATGCCCCGTTACGGCAACGTAAACGAACGGCGCAACCAGCTGCACGAAGTAATCCGGCTCTCGGGGATGAACCTGGTGATTAATGATACAGACCACCCGCTTATCATAAAAGTAGCTTCTATTCAGGCGGCACGCATGCAAGTTTATTTCATTGATAACGAAGATTATTTTCAACGGAAATTTGTTTTGACAGATGCCGATGGCAATGACTTTGACGACAATGATGAACGTGCTGTATTTTTTGCCCGTGGTGTATTGGAGACAGTTATAAAACTAAGGTGGGCTCCCGACATTATTCATTGTCATGGTTGGCTGACCTCGCTGGTTCCGCTTTACATAAAAAAATATTATCACAACGATCCGCTTTTCAACCAGTCTAAAGTTGTTTACTCGGCTTACGACGACGATTTTAAAAAGACATTAAACCCGGAGTTTAATGAGAAACTACTGTTGGAAGGAATTACCAAAAAGGATATTAAATTGATTAACGATCCCACCTATGTTAATGTAAGCAAGATGGGTATAAATTACTCTGACGCGGTAATTAAAGGTAGCGAGAGCATTAATCCGGAAGTTGAAAGTTATGTCAAAGATTCGGGAAAACTGTTTTTAGATTACCAATCGAAAGAGACTTATATTGATGCTTACAATGAATTTTATGACAAAATTGTCTGAAAGCATCTGTTAAAAGATCAAAATTAAGTTTTAAAAAATCAAAATTACAATTATTTCAGAATTGCTCTCGTTGTTTTTTCATACGTTTGTGTAATTTTTTATAAGAAACAACAGAATTGCAAAACAATTTTAAACAGGAAATTAGTGAAGATTAATATCAGACAGAATATTCAGATTGTAGCCGGTTTTTTACTGCTGGTTTTTATTGCAATCAGTTGCAATGAAAAGAATGACCTCGGAATTGAAATATTACCCGGAGAAGATTTGATAAATGTAAAAAACATAGTTATCAGAAACGATATTTCAGCTTTTACTTATACCGAAGATTCAATAGTAACAAGTGGTAAAGAGAAATCGCTTTTAGGGAGCCTTAACGATCCGGTTTTTGGGAAAACCACCGTAGACTTTGCGACTCAGTTTAGATTAAAATCGTACCCCGATTTTGGAAGTAATCCGGTTGCAGATTCTGTTAAATTGTATCTGTATTACCGCTTTATTTATGGCGATACCGAAACTCCTCAACGTCTCAGGGTTTACGAACTTGAATCGGCACTTGATGCTGATGCTCAGTATAATCAGTATACCGATTTAAAATCGATGGCTTCAGTCCAGTTACTTGGTGAAATTGATTATACTCCTGTTGTAGAAATAGATACAACTAAAAATGATACATTTATTCAGGGAATTGTTATTCCTCTGGATATTTCTCTGGCAGAAAAATTAATAACAGCCGACTCGCTTGACCTGATTAACAACGATGTTTTTCTTGAATATTTTAAAGGCCTGTATATTGAAGCTGAAGAACAGAATAACGTAGGAGGAACTTTGTTGAGCCTCGAAGCTACAGGCTCGGCTTTGGCAGTTTATTATAATAATGATGAGAATAAAGCTGAGGAGGAACCTGATACACTTTATATGCCATTTGTTATTTCACAATTCAGTGCCCAGGTAAACAGTATTACCCACGATTATTCAGGAACAAAGTTTGAAAGTAACCTAAATCAGAATGCATTTGGGGATTCATTAATTTACATACAACCTACAGGTGGATTAAAATCGCTGATACAGATTGACGGATTAACAAGCTGGAACGATTCGGTAAATACTGCTATAAACAGGGCAGAACTGGTTTTCAGGGTCGACAGTATTGCCTCCGGACTCGATAAATTTGCCCCCCCGTCACAGCTACTGTTCACTTTTATCGACGATGACGGGAAAGAGAGATTACCTATTGATTATTATTTCAATCCGGGATTTTATGGCGGGCAACTCTATCAAGACAAAACCTACCGGTTTAATATTACCCAACATCTTCAACAAATAATTGAAGGAAATGTAGCCAATAACGGATTTTACCTGACTACAGGGCAACGAAGCGATATGGCCAACCGTGTTGTTTTAAAAGGAGCAACAAGCAATTCGGGAATTGAACTGATAATTACTTATTCGAAGTTTTTACAATAAAAAGAGCAACAAGCATAAAGAAAAGGGGCAGATTTAACAATCTGCCCCTTTTCTTTTTAATTAAATCAAAACTGTAGTTCCTGGCCATGGTAATTATGTATGCCGTTAGATTGGAACACTTTTCCAAATCATCCTTTTTATTCCATAGTTTAACCATTAAATCCTGCAGGGCATCTCGTGTTTCCTCCTCATTTTTCAGTATCCTGAATAAAAAAGGATACAACTTTTGGGAAAACGGAATAACCTTATTTTTAAACTCTTCAGTGGTCATCTGCTATATTGGACGATTATCTGTTAAAATTATAACAAAAGGGTACAATTTTTTTTAATTATTTTTGAGTCATCCAAAATGACTGTAACTCAATTCATAACATTTTTACTCATTGGCATCGGGCTAAGTTTCGATTCGTTTGCAGTTTCTGTATCGGTTGGACTGATGAAACGTGAAATCCGGTTTAAACAGGCAATACTAATTGCAGGTTCCCTCGCCTTTTTCCAGGCGACTTTTCCGGTTATTGGCTGGCTGGCTGGCAGTAGTATAAAAAATCTGATATCCTCAGTGGATCATTGGATCGCCTTTGGGCTATTGGCATTAATTGGTATTAAAATGATTTTAGAAGGGACAAAAGAGGATGGATCGTTAACCAGGTTCAATCCTTTTAACCTTAGTGTAATAATCAGTATGTCGGTAGCTACGAGTATCGATGCTTTGGTTGTGGGATTAAGTTTCGGATTTCTAAGTATGCCTATTCTTTTCCCGGTAATTGTAATTGGGTTTGTAACACTTGTGGCTTCGATGCTGGGTATGTTGTTCGGAAAATTTATTCAAGCCAAAAGGAGCCGGCAGTCGCTGATTTTAGGAGGGATTATTCTTATTTCTATTGGGATTAAAATTCTGGTTGAACACCTGTGGTTATAATCTACAATCTCTCAATTTTTAAGGTGACCTCATAATCTTCCTGGCTGATTGTTTCGGTTGAAACCGGATATGGCGAGACATCTGTTAATCCAAAAACATAGTTACCTACAGTATCCATTAAATTATTGTAGGTGCTCAATTCAATAATCTTTAACTCCGGCTTTTTAACAGATATTTCAACTACAGCTTCGCCCTGCCACACACACCACACATCTGACGGACAACGTGAGTCAGTTATTTTATTGATTGAAAACATCACCTTTTTATTTGCCGACTGATAATCTGTTTGTACCCGGAAGATATTTTCTTTACCTGTATCGAATAGGTTATCGGTTTCATACTTATCGCAAGAAAGAATGAATAACGCAGCAATAAATATTAGTATGAAATTTTTTAGCATAGCTTCTGTTTACCAATAGACCAAATAAACCATAAATTGGTTGCGTAACCAAACAGAGTAAATGTATCCAAATATTAAAAATCGGCAATATTGAACTGGTATAAAGGTACTTGTTTATAACCTTTTACACCCTGGCTTTAGCCCGTTGGAATAAAATACAAATTAACGAACCGGCGTTAGCCATTAAATTTGCTGAAAATAAATTTAACGCAAATCCAAGTTTTCCTATTAAGTGCTAAAACCTAATGATTAGGTCGTTCCTTAATAACCGGGCTAAAGCCACGGTGTAAAATTAGATTCATTTGCCCTTCGTTCTCACATTATTAATTCGTCTTATTTCTGAAAAAGCATTACATTCACAAACCGAACGAAAGAAATTTAAAAATGCCAAAAATACGCGTTACCAAACGTTTCCATTTCGAGATGGCCCACACCCTGTACCAATACGACGGATTATGCCGCAATATTCACGGGCACTCGTATAATCTTGAAGTAACCCTTGCGGGCGAAACGAAAAAAGAGCCGGGGCATCCGAAGGACGGAATGGTTCTGGACTTTGGAGAGTTAAAAAATATCGTAAAATCGAAAATCGTCGACCGTTTCGACCATGCGTTAATGGTAAACAGCCTGGTCCCTGAAAGCCAGATTAACCTTTTAAAACAAACCACTGAAAAATTAATTGTGGTGAATTTTCAGCCCACTTCGGAAAATATTGTAGCTTATATTGCAGAAATCCTTCAACAACATTTGCCCCAGGGTGTTTCACTATTTAGCATTCGTTTATTCGAAACGGTAACCTCGTTTGCCGAATGGTTTGCTTCTGATAATCAATAATCAGACAGTGAGATTTTTAGTTTTGAGATATGAGATGAAAGAGGTATAATAAACAAAGTTTAAAACTGTATCTACTGTCTTTTATCTTTCTGGATGAACAATAAAAAATATTAATAACAAATATGTCTGATACTAAACAAAAAAAACTGTTTTTGCTCGATGCTTATGCACTTATTTACCGCAGCTATTTTGCATTTATACGAAATCCGAGGTTTAACTCGAAAGGATTAAACACCTCAGCAATGCTGGGAGTTACAAATACCATTGTGCAGCTTCTCGAAAAAGAAGAGCCCGGATACGTTGGTGTGGTTTTCGATGTATCGAAGCCTACTTTCAGGCACGAAATGTACAAGGAGTACAAAGCCAACCGAGAAGCAATGCCGGAAGATTTAAGGAAGTCCATTCCGTACATCCGAAAAATTATTGAGGCTTTTAATATTCCAATAATTGAGCAGGCCGGTTTTGAAGCTGACGATGTAATTGGCACGCTGGCCAAGAAGGCCGAAAAAGAAGGTTTTGTCACTTATATGATGACTCCTGATAAAGACTACGCCCAATTGGTGTCGGAAAATATTTTGATGTATAAGCCCGGCAAAGGCGGAAACGATGCCGAAATATGGGGATTAAACGAGGTTAAAGAAAATTTTGGAATTGAAAATCCGGTGCAGGTAATTGATATACTGGGATTAATGGGAGATTCGGCTGATAATATTCCCGGATGCCCGGGAGTTGGGCCAAAATCGGCTCAAAAACTAATTGCCGATTTTGGCAGTGTCGACGGAATTTACCAGAACACAGATAAATTAAAGGGGAAACAGAAAGAGCGACTGATTGAAAACGAAGAACAGGTAAGGCTTTCGAAGGTACTGGCAACAATTGTACAGAATGTTCCCGTTGAGTTTGAAACAGAAAGACTTACCCGGGCAGAAATTCATAAAAAAAAGCTAAAAGAGCTTTTTGAAGAGCTTGAATTCCGAACATTAATACAACGCTTAAAGCTGAGCGATGCACCTGTTGAAACAGCCATGCAAGGCACGCTTTTCGGAGCTGCCGAAATTCAGGAAACAACCGATACAAAAACAGACAACATTGAAACTGTTCCTCACCAGTATTATTTGGTTGAAAATGAAATGCAGCGGGCTAGCCTTCGGGCAGAGCTATCGGTACAGGAAGAATTTTGTTTCGATACCGAAACCACTGGTCTGGATACCCACAAGTCCGAAATTGTTTGCCTCTCTTTTGCTTTCAGAAAGCACGAAGCATACTGTGTTACCCTGCCCAAAAACAGGGAAGATGCACAAAAAGTTATGGACGAGTTCCGCGAGGTTTTTGCCGATAAGAATATTATCAAAATTGGGCAGAACATTAAATACGATATTCTAATGTTGAGTAATTATGGAATTGAGGTGAAAGGCCGGCTATATGATACCATGCTTGCTCATTATTTAATTCAGCCCGATTTAAAACACAACCTCGATTTACTTTGTCTTCAATACCTGAATTACGAGAAAGTCCCTACCGAAAGGCTAATTGGCAAAAAAGGGAAAAACCAGTTGAGCATGCGGTCGGTACCCAAAGAAAAACTGCGCGATTATGCCTGCGAGGATGCCGATCTTACACTTCAACTTAAATTAGCGATTGATCCCGACCTGGATAAAGCAGAGGTCAGAGATATTTTTGAGCAGATTGAAATGCCTCTTGTTCCGGTTCTGGCAAAAATGGAAAATGCAGGAGTACGGCTTAAATCAGAAGAATTAAATGCTTATGCTGTTGTTTTAAGGGAGCAGATTATTCAACTCGAAAAAGAGATAATTGAGCTGGCCGGCGAAGAGTTTAACGTTTCGTCGCCAAAACAACTGGGGCCAATTTTATTCGAAAAACTTAAAATCGATTCCAATGCCAGGAAAACTAAAACCAAACAATATTCTACTGCCGAGGAGATATTGATTCGCCTGGTTAACCGCCACCCCATTGTACAAAAAATTCTTGATTTCAGGGGACTAAAAAAACTGCTTTCGACTTATGTTGAGGCTTTACCTTTGTTGGTGAATAAAAAAACCGGAAGAATACATACGTCTTATAATCAGGCAATTGCGGCAACGGGGAGGCTTAGCTCGGGAAATCCGAACCTGCAAAACATACCGATTCGCGATGCAAGCGGCCGTGAAATCCGCAAAGCCTTTATTCCTTCTGACGAAAATCATATTTTCTATTCGGCAGATTATTCGCAAATTGAACTTAGGATTATGGCGGCTCTGAGCAAAGATGAAGAGATGCTCCGTGCATTTAACGAAAATAAAGACATTCATGCAATTACGGCAGCAAAAATTTATCAGGTGCCCGGGAGTGAGGTGGATTCTGACATGCGCCGGAAAGCAAAAACCGCCAACTTCGGAATTATCTACGGCATTTCGGCATTTGGGCTTTCGCAGCGTTTAAATATTCCAAGAACGGAGGCAAAAGAACTGATTGACGGGTATTTCGAAAATTTCCCAAAAATAAAGCAGTTCATGGACAAACAGATTGAACTGGCAAGAAATCAGGGGTATGTGCAAACAATTAAAGGCCGCAAGCGTTATTTAAAAGATATAAACTCGGCCAATGCAGTTGTGAGGGGAATGGCAGAACGAAATGCTATTAATGCACCAATTCAGGGATCGGCAGCCGATATCATTAAAATTGCAATGATTAATATTCACCGGAAGATGGATGAATTAAAGTTGAAATCGAAAATGATTCTGCAGGTTCACGACGAATTAAACTTTGATGTGTACAAAACGGAGCTGGAAGTGGTACAAAAACTGGTAAAAACTGAAATGGAAAATGCTGTAAACATCGGTGTTCCGCTTACTGTTGAGATGAATGCTGCAAGCAATTGGCTGGATGCACATTAAACCTAATGAACTACAACATTGATACAGAAGATGACTACCGCGATGCCTTAAAAAGGTTTCTCGAAATATGTAGCGATTCCTCTAAATCACCCGATGAGGTAAAAGAAATGGTTCTTTTAATGGATTTAATGGGAAAATACGAACGAGAAAATTGTTCGTTTAATTAAAAATGAAGTATTTCTTGTACAACTGAACGAAATTCACCCAAACTCTTCGTCTTTTTTATCTTCTTGATTGCTTTTTTATGGGTTGAGAAATTATTACTAAAATATACCCAAAACTGTTTCATTTTATTTAAGGCATTTCCTTCGTTATCCATTATCTCACTATACCTGGTTAAAATATATTGATGAAACTGGCGAAGTTTATCCTTCTTTTCTTGTTCTGTATATTGTGTTCCTTTTATTTCTGACGGCAAAAACGGGTTCATTAAAACTCCCCTGCCCAACATCCAGTCTGTGGTTTTAGGGTATTGTTCTTTTCTTTTAACAAAATCAGCAACCGAAAAAATATCACCGTTAAATATTATCCTGTGCTCCAGATTTTCATAGGCAAACCGGTAAGCACTTTCAATTATTTCGCCTTTATAAAGCTGTTTTGCTATTCGCGGATGAACAATAATTTCAGTTAAGGGAAACCGGTTTAAAACCGGCACAATTTTTTCAATCTCTTCCGGCAAATTTAGTCCTGCCCTCAGTTTTACTGACAGTTTTAAATTACTTCCGTTAAAATAATCATCAAGCAATCTTTCTAATTTTTCAGGATATGGTAAAAGGCCAGCACCTTTTCCACGGTTGGTTACCATTGGGTACGGGCACCCCAGGTTCATGTTTATTTCTGTATAACCATAGTCGCTCAACACTTCTGACAGGTAAAGAATCTCCTCGCTGTCTTTTACCAAAACCTGCGGGATTACACGTTTCTGCTTATTGTGTTCAGATATAATTTCTTTAAAATATTTATTAAGAATTTTATTGTTTTTTACTGAAATATAAGGGATAAAATACGCTTCTACATCTCCGAAGATTTTAGCGTAAGCTTCGCGGTAAATAAAATCGGTAAATCCCTGTATTGGAGCAAAGTAAATCATAGAAACAAGAGCCAAGTTTCAGGTAGCAAAATACAAATAATACCAATTGTAATTCCAAATGAGACTTAAATAAACTTTGACTTTTGAATTTTGGTGTTGGGATTTGAATTTTGGTATCTTTGCAACCGTTGTAAAAAGATGGATGTTTTTGTAACATATCAGGAGGATACTGTCCTAGTTAAAAGCTTAATTAATATTCTGCCGCAAACCAGCGAATCAGGGAACCTGGATATTCGCCGTGAGCCTGTTTCTGTAATTGAGATTCCTGAGAGGAAGCCACCGGGGGATTCCGGGCAGGTAAAAAAAACTTACACACCTGAACAAATACGATACTGGCGATTGCAACAAGAAAAAAAATTGCTGGTTAACGATTCAAAATATATCCAGCCTAAAAACGAAATAGCAGTCAACTCAACAGAATTAGGAGGTGATAACAATATTATCCTTCCGATCAGAGTCAAACAACAAAAAAACACCGACTGGCTGACGATTATACTTCTATTTGGAGTTATTTTATTTGCAACAGTACGTTATTTTTACACAAAATACGTCGGGCATCTTTTCCTGTCGTTAATTAATTACAGCACATCAGCCCGAATGTTCCAGGAAAGAAATTACCCGGTATCGCATCCTGCATTCCGTTTGGAAGCAATCTTTTACATTACCTTTTCCCTTTTTATTTTCCAGGCGCTAAATGTAATAAAATGGGAAAATGCCTATTTCAAATTCACCTATTTTGCCATGGTGTTTGGAGCTGTTATGGCCTACTTTTTTGGTAAAAAATTTCTATACCTTATACTAGGATCGGTGTTCGAAACGACTTCAGAAACCAGTGAATTCCTTTTTAATATTAATAATTTTAACCGAACGCTAGGTATAATTTTACTCCCTACAGTTGCATTAATTTCATTCTATCCTTCTGGAAACCCTTTGTTTATAGTATATGCAGGGATAGCCATTGTCCTTGGTTTTTATGCTGTTTTAATCCTGAGAGGAATTTTAATTTTATTGAAAAAACAATTTTCTATATTATATCTGTTTTTATACCTTTGTACCCTTGAATTTTTACCCTTGCTTTTAATTTATAAAGTAGTAGTAGATAAGTAGGGAGATTAAGTTTCATTAAAAGCATAGAATTTTGAAGGTCAAGAGCATTTTAGTTTCACAACCAGAGCCAACAACCGTCAAATCGCCTTATTTCGAATTGGCTGATAAGAACGGATTAAAAATCGATTTCAGGCCGTTTATACAGGTCGAAGGAGTTGCTGCAAAAGAATTTCGTCAAACACGGATTCAGATTTTAGATAATTCAGCGGTAATTTTTACAAGCCGTACTGCAATCGATCACTATTTCAGAATTTGCCAGGAAATGCGAATAACTGTACCAGATTCGATGAAATATTTTTGTATTTCAGAAGCAACAGCGTTTTACCTGCAAAAGTATATCGTATACCGTAAGCGTAAAATCTTTTATGCTGATGGTAAATTTACCGACCTGGTAAATGTGATGAAGAAGCACAAGGATGAGAAATTTCTGGTGCCGCTGTCAGATATTCATAAGCAGGAAATACCCATGCTGCTGGATAAAGAAGGCTATAACTATACAAAAGCTGTTTTATATCGTACAGTTAGTGCCGATTTATCTGACTTAGCTGATATAAAATACGATGTACTGGTATTTTTCAGTCCATCAGGAATTAAATCGCTGTATCAGAATTTCCCCGGATTTGAGCAAAACAACACTCGAATTGCCTGTTTCGGTCCTTCCACTGCCAAAGCAGTCCGCGATGCCGGATTACGTTTAGACATTGAAGCACCTACCGCACAGGCGCCGTCGATGACAATGGCCCTTGAGCAATACATTAAAAAGAATTATAAGAACTAAATAGAAAAAATATATATTTTTGAAAGGCTATTCGATAACAAGCGAGTGGCCTTTTTAGCTTTTATGCGACCTGAAACTGAAAATATAATTAACAATAAATCCACCTTTACTTTTAAAAAGGAAGAACGGCTGTGCAGTAAAAAAGTAATCGACAAACTTTTTGCCGAAGGGGAATCATTTCTGAGTTTTCCCATAAAAATTTCTTTTATCAAAACAACATTACCTTCAAACTCGCCGGTTCAGGCAGCTTTCAGTGTAAGTAAAAAGAATTTTAAAAAAGCTGTTCATCGTAACCGGATAAAACGATTGATGCGGGAAGCATATCGTTTAAATAAAAATAAAATTTATGAGCAGACAGGAGTCGAACAGGTTGCCATTTTCTTTATTTTTATCGGGAAAGAATTACCTGATTATACTTCCATTGAAAAAGGAATAAAAAAGGGGATAAAAAAACTAATTAAAAAACTAAACTAATCCAACAATCTAATAAATCAAATTGATATTGCCCACTATGGTAAATAACATTGAAACGATTCTGAAAAAACAGAATGACTATTTTAATTCTAATAAAACCTTCAATGTAAACTTCAGGATTGAACATTTAAAGAAACTAAAACAAAACATAAAAAGATTTGAACCGAAGATTATCGCTGCCCTGAATGCGGATCTCGGGAAAAGTGAGTTTGAAGCATTCTCCACTGAAATTGGAATGGTTCAGCACGAGTTGACCACACACATAAAAAACCTAAAAAAATGGGCACGCCCTAAAAGAGTGACAACCCCGATGTTTGCTTTTCCGTCAACCAGCAGAATCCATAAACAACCTTACGGCAAAATATTGGTAATTAGTCCTTTTAATTACCCGTTTATGTTAGCTATGACACCGGTAATAGCTGCAATATCAGCCGGCAATGTAGTGGTATTAAAACCATCGGAATATACTTTAAACACCGCATCGGTAATTGAAAAACTAGTGGCTGACACATTCGATGAAGGCCATGCAACAGTTGTGCAAGGCGGTGTTAAAATCAGCCAGGAGTTACTGGCAAACCGGTGGGATAAAATATTTTTTACAGGAAGCACAAAAGTTGGTAAAATTGTTTTAGAAGCTGCAGCCAAACATTTAACGCCTGTTGTTTTGGAGTTGGGTGGAAAAAACCCTGTTATTGTTGACAAAGATGCCAATCTGAAAACCGCTGCAAAACGTATAATCTGGGGAAAACTGGTAAATGCCGGGCAAACCTGTATTGCTCCCGATTATCTGTTTGTTCATGCCAATGTGAAAGATGAATTTTTACTTTTACTGAAAGAAGTAATCGAGCAATTTTTCACGAAACACCCACACACAAACGGCGATTTTCCAAAAATTGTGAATGAAGGTGCCTTAGAAAGGCTAAAAGGATTACTCGAGGGGGCAAATATTTATTACGGAGGGAATATTGAAGAAAAAGAAAATCATTTTTCACCAACCATATTAACCGATGTAAAAGACGATTCCCCGGTAATGGAAGATGAGATTTTCGGACCGATTCTTCCTGTCCTCACATTTAAAGACATCGAAGAAGTTATAGAATATGTAAATAAGGGAGAAAAGCCGCTTTCGTTATATTACTTTTCAGGAAACAGGACAAAACAAAAGGAAATACTTACAAGAACTTTTTCGGGCGATGCCGGGGTTAATGAAGTGGCTATGCATTTTGCCAACCTGTCGCTGCCTTTTGGTGGTGTAGGGTACAGCGGAATGGGTTCGTATCACGGTAAAACCAGTTTCGATGTATTTACACACGAACGCTCGGTAATGAAAACCAGCACATTAATTGACCTGCCCCTGCGATATCCTCCTTATAAAAGGTGGGTACTAACAATTCTGAGAATTTTATTCCGGTAGAATGAACAAAATATCCCGAAGAAATAATCCCCGGGATTTACTTTTATTTATTATTACTACTCTTATTTATCCATTATTTCGGTTTGCATACGAACCGAATCTTCGTGAATAAGCTGGAAGAGAATTTTAACAAACGTTTCGTTTATTTCGAGTTTTTTACCTGTGTTAACACGATTTTCCATTAACTGAACCCAGCGGTTCATTTGCAGTGCTGTTACATTATTATCCTTTTTATACTGTCCAATCTGCTTCACAATCTTAATTCTTGAAGATAGCATTTCAAGCAATTCGCAATCTATCGCATCAATCCTGTTACGCAGCACGTCGAGCTGATTTTCAAATTCGGGATTATTAGTGTTTTCGTAACGAATAACCAGTCGGTCGAGCAGTTTTCCAAGGTCTGCTGGCGTGAGTTGCTGTGCAGCATCGCTAAGCGCTTTTGAAGGATCGATGTGCGATTCGAGCATTAATCCGTCCATGCCCATATCGAATGCTTTTTGAGAAATCTCGAACAGGTACTCGCGTTTACCGGCAATGTGGCTCGGGTCGCAAATAACAGGAAGGTTAGGAAGCATACGCCTCAGCTCGATAAAGGTTTTCCAATTGGGATAATTACGGTATTTGGTTTCACGAAATGGTGTGAATCCCCTGTGAATTGCAACAATATTTTTAATTCCAGCCTGGTTAATTCGTTCTATCGCTCCCATCCAAAGTTGCACATCCGGATTCACCGGATTTTTAACCATAACTACTGAATCGGTTCCTTTTACAACATCAGCAATTTCCTGAACAACGAATGGACTCGCTGTTGAACGCGCTCCAATCCATAGTACATCCAGTCCTGCTTTTAGCGCCTCTTCGGTATGCTGGGCATTGGCTACCTCTGTTCCCACAGGCAAACCAGTTTCTTCCTTAACTTTTTGCAACCATTTTAATCCTATTGAACCAACACCTTCAAAACTTCCTGGGCGCGTTCTGGGTTTCCAAACGCCGCCGCGATATACAAAAACACGATCGTCTTTTGCCAGCAACCTGGCTGTTTTCAACACCTGTTCTTCCGATTCGAGGCTGCACGGCCCCGAAATCAATAGTGGATTGTTAATATTTGGCAACCACTCTTTTATCGGATTAATGTCTAATTTCAACGTCATTTTTATTTGGTATAAAGTTTTACAATCTTCTCTTCATTTTTAATAAAATGTTGACTCGCTCCCTCCAGAATTCCCCTGATTCCATTTGCATTTTTAATTAGTTCATGCAATTTTTCGTCATCCTCGCTTTTTATGCAATTGCGGAATTCTTTTAAATGTTTAATATATACATCGAGCGATTCGACAACATATTCGCGGTTTTGCTGAAAAATTGGATGCCACATTGTGCCTGAACTTTTGGCAAGCCTTACCGTTGAACGAAATCCCCCACTTGCCAGGTCGAAAATTATATTCCTGTCTTCTTTTGCCTGAACCGCATTTGCAAGTGCATACGCAGCTGCATGTGGCAGGTGAGATACAAATGCGGTGCTGTGATCCTGCTCATCGGCTGTCATGTAGGCAATTTCCATTCCCAGATTCTGGAACATTTTCTCGATTAAAGCCACATGTTGAGGTCCTGAATCTTCCTGGTCGCACAAAATGGCAATTTTGCCTTTAAACAACTCCTCAAGCGCGGCAGCCGGCCCTGAATTTTCGGTACCAGACATTGGATGTGCAGGAATAAAATTTTTCCTTCGTTTGTGGTTCTTTACGGTTTCAATAATCACTCTTTTGGTAGAGCCCATATCGGTAACTGTAGTTCCACTACCAATTATATCGAGAACCTTTGGCAAAACTTCCAGTTCTTTATCAACAGGAATAGCAATAATTACCAAATCGGTTCCGACAACACCCTTTTCAAGAGTTTCGATGCGATCAACCAGACCAATATCGAGAGCCTGTTTTGCATGAACCTCGCTTGTATCCACTCCAATCAGATCGGTTGCAAAACCGGTTCTCCGTAAATCTTTCGCTATCGAACCACCTATTAATCCAAGTCCAACAATTGTTGTCTTCATCCTTTTTTATTAAAAAAAAAGGCCCCGATTTTTTTCGAGACCTTTCAGTAAATATTTTCAATATAACAATATACTACTTCACGATCCCGGTTTCAGAACCATAATAAAAGTAAAAATAGTTATTGTTAAAACTTGTACCCATTTTTTAAATTTGTGCAAACAAAGATAGAGATATATTTTAAAAATGTTACCCAAAAGACAAATTTGGTCTCATTTTTCCAATTAACGTAACATGAATTAGTATTTAATTAACTTTTTTGATAAAACCAGTTGGCCATTTTCGCTTACCCGAACCATATACATGCCAGTTCCGAACCGACCCAAATCTATCTCTTCAGTAATTTTACCCACAACATTCTGTTTTTGTAAAGTATGAAGCTTCTGCCCAAACATATTAAAAATGTCAACCCGGATTTCACTAACAGGTTGCTTTACAAAAAATCTTATTTGAATTATGTCGTTAAACGGATTTGGATAAACTAAAACATTGCCGGGAGAAAGCTTACTGATTTTTGCTGAAACCGGTTGCTGAATACGCAAATTATCAATTGCCCAACCCCAACCATGTGCATAAGGATCGGAATACAACCGGAACTGAATGAGTATTGTGTCGCCGGTGTTAAAATTCTGTGCATGGTTAAAATAGATTGTCCGGTTAACAAACCACTCTGAATTTCCCGTTGCTTGTGAAATTTGATCTACAATATTTGCATTATAGTTTTGGTGCCATACATCGTTATCGCCCGAGTCGTAGCCATTAAAAAGTTTCTTCCAGGTTTTACCAAAATCTTTACTTCCTTCCAGAATAACGTAATCCCAAAAGTCTTCTGATCCGAAGTAAGAAAGTGGCTCGCCGGGTTCAACCAAAACAACCTCATCGAAAGTTAGATAACCCGATTCGGTTATAATTACCGGACGTTTTAACAAGGTTGAAAAATTAAATTCTTTATTATCCTCATCCGGGCTTGGATAAGGGTGAGGACTATGAAGTGCACCGTTTTCAAAATCGTCTTCGGTATAAATATCGAAGTCGGAAATAATAAAATCTGATGTTGGCTGGTCGAAATCATTTACATAACTGATAACCGGTTCATAAATCTCCTCTATCCTGAATGAAAATATCGAATCGGCAGGGAACTGAGCAATATTCTGTGCGGCTGATGAATCCTTAGCTACTATCCGGTATGAAATCTCATCTCTGTCGTGCAGGTTTCCAATATCAGTATCAAATATCCCGGAATAAATAGTGACAGAATCATATTTCAATCCAAACGGTTGTTGTGCCACATCATTTATTGAATATTCCACATATACGGTATCAATGCCCAGGTTATCATCGGCGTTAACACTTATCAGCAAAGGCTCTCCGATTAATAAAAAATAGGGAATTGGAGAATGGCTGATTACCGGTTTTTCATTATCGGGGCCAATACGAATTGAATACAAATCTCGAGGTGCATAATTGGGTAATCTTTTTACCCTGTTCATACTATCAGTTACCTCAACATAATAATGAATATTCTCCGTTCCGGCTTCGGGAATTAATTGTGCAGTAAACGAATTTGGTTTGTCTGAGACTGCCAAAAGCAATGTATCTGCCTGAACTTCAAATGCATCATCAGAATATATCAGATATAGAGAACTGGTGTCCAGTTCATAATCACTCTTAATCAGTACCTCAAAATTTATCGGTTTTATTTCTTCTATGTCTTTAGGCTGAGTAAATTGAACGATAAGATTTTTCCACCCGATATCCTCCATAATTCCTCTTGTGAGTGGCCCGGGATCGTGAATTGCCTCGCCTTTTCCAATTGCATGTGTCATTAGTGAATTCTCATTACCATGCGGATACGTGGCATCGTTTAAATGATATATACTCGATCCGTCATCGAATTTAATTGGTGCATACAACCTTGGCCTCTGTCCGTTATTATTTGTCATGGCAACCGGACTATGAGCATACAAAACAGAAGATTCGAGCGCTTGTTTCAATTCAACAGAGGTGTTTTGATAAAACGATGTATCAACAAGTCTTTTCCCAATATTTTTTTCAACCAACATATCAAAAGATGTTGCATTTCCCATTTCGAAAAAACCGTAAGCGCCTAAATTATCATCAATAAAAAAGAAACCAGTAAAGCCTAACCCGTGTCCAATCTCATGTAAAACAACGGTTACAAAATCGTAAAGCGAATCCGGAGTATTTCCATCCGTTCCAAAATACCAGTCGATGTTTTTATTGAAGGTAGCTTCAATATCCATCCTGGAGGTACCATTCAGTTCTGTTTTGGATATTTTTTCGGCAATTGCAACCGGGTAATAGCGGTCTTCTGCAGGAGCGTCTTTAAAATCTGAATAATATGTTTCCGGGCCACAACTTCCTAGAACGTTATTGTTCATTGTTCTCCAATCTGCCTTCATTCGAATAGGCATATCCGATTCGATAATACTTTCCCAGATAGAAACCGCATATTCAAAAGCAACTCTGGCGTTTTGCGGAAACAGGCTATAAGTAATAATAATATCAGATTTCGCTTCTGCACCCGATTTCAACAGAAATTCATCAGGTGGTGGAACAAATGATTTTTCAACTTTCCCGGATGCATAACAAACAGGTGGCGGAACTTTTAATCCTTGATTATATCTGCTTTTCTGTGCTTTTGATGTTGTAACAACAGTTAATAAAACTAATAGAAAAATAAAGTATTTCTTCATTCTGATTTAATATCTTTTATCATAACTACAAGAACGGGCAAATGTTCTAATTTTAAGTAAAATAGTCAAATAATTAAACAACTATTTACAATATTCAGGATATAAAAAATGCCGGATAAAAAATCCGGCACTTCCTAATTTAAGGTTGTAATACCAATCATCTAATATTTAACCTTTGCGCTTTCTTTGTGAATACTAATTTGTATAAAACTACCAATGAGACAACTAAGCCTACAAGTGCTGCAATAAATGCAACTACTAATAATGTTTTCATAATTCTAATTTTTAATGATTCTCTGGTTTAATATATTCGTGTGATTATCTGTAATATTTGCTAAATATACTCCTGGTGCCAGATTTGGCAGGTCAACTTTAAATTTTCTCGCATAACCGACGTCATTCCTTGTATCGCGAAAAACTGTTTTCCCAAACAAATCGGTTATAGTAATCTCAACATCAGATTCTGTGTCACAATCAAAACCTTCAATAAAAATGCTGCTACTAAATGGATTTGGATAAATTGCAACTTCTTCTTCAGCAATAATTTCGTTAGAAGTCGTCATGTTTTGAATTTGCAGATTATCGATAGCCCATCCCCAGCCGGTAACTGATTTATCTGATGCTAACCTGAACCTGAATAATACGGTATCACCTGCCTCAAAGGCAGTATTTTCAGTCAGGTTAATTGTATTTTCCCAAAACATATTTTCATGTCCGTTGGCATACGACACATTACTTTGTAATGAACCGGTAAACTTAGATTTCCACATTTCATCAATACCCGAATCGTAACCATCAGTTACAGGCAACCAGCTTTTACCGTTATTTTTACTTCCCTCAACTATTACAAAATCCCAGAATAAATCTTCTGTATAAATTGTACCTTCTTCACCCGGTTCAACAAGCACCACCTCATCGAATGACATTAATCCATTCTCTTCAATAATTACCGGATACTTTAACTGTGCAATAAGATTATATTTTTCTGATTCAATATCAGACTCAGGATATGGATGCATTGTATGCAAATTTCCGTTTGAAAAACCCGAGGGTGTAGTAATCTCAAAATCAGAAATTTCAAAATCGTTATTATATGTATCGAAATTGGAGAAATAACCGGTAACAGGTTTCAGCGGTGCAAAAATGTCTACACTATAAAAACCGCTCGATGGTAAGTATTTTTTATTCTTTCTTACGGTGTTGTCCACAGCCAGAATCCGGTATTCCAAAACATCGTTATCTGATAAAGCAGCCGGAAATTCCAGTTTATTGCTGTAAATATCCAAAGTTTTATTTTTCAGAACAACTGGTTCCTGAGAAACCCCGTTTATTTTATATTCAACCTTAACCGTTTCAATTCCAACATTATCAGTTGCCGTTGCCATAATATCAAGAACAGGATCTTCGGTAGTAATCAGTTTTTCTGGATTATGTTTAAGTACAGGCGGATAGTAATCAGGACCTATTTTAAAACTTAAAATTTTGTCCGGAGCCCTGTCAGGGTATGTGAAAGAAATATCGTTTGTGGTTTTAGCTCCATAGTAATACTGAACCTTTCCCTTTTTGTTATCTAATAAAATTTCTCCCTCGAATCTTCTATTTTCAGAATTATATTGAAGAGAAACGGATTTTGAGTTAGTAAAATAATCAGTTGAATACGTAATCAGAACAGAAGTACTGTCTAAATCCAACTCACTGCTAACTTTAACAAAAACAGGTAATTTTTCGACCGGTTTTTCAAAATCTTTTATTTCGTTGCCATCTATGGTTACCGACTTCCATCCAAACTCAGCCAGCAACTCCAATGTTTTTTCTCCCGGGTAATGGATTGCCTCTCCTTTACACACAAAAGGAGTCATCAGAGCATCAGCATCACCATCCTGGAACGCACTCTCAGGATAATGATATACACTGGTTCCATTATTCCAATTCGATGGTGCATAAATTTTTTCTTTGTCCGAACCATCAGCCCCTTTCAATAATAATCCGTTAGATTCCAATTCGTTTTTTAACTTTACAGAAGGGCTCGTAAATTGGTTTTTATCTGCCAACTGCAGGTTAGAAGTATTAAAAACGTACACATCGTAAATACTTGGCAGGTGAGCAGAATTATTAAAACTACCTTTTCCGTTTTCAACGGTGAGGAAACCGGAAAATCCCAACCCATGAATAATCTCGTGCATTGCTACACTCACAAAATCGTATTTACTACCTGGTGTATCTCCGTTTGTGCCAAAAAACCATTCGGCATTACTGTTAAAAGTACAGACGATATCAGGCTCTGATGGATTTGTATCGGCCCCCGAAAGTTTATCGACCAGTGCAACCGGATAATATACATCTTTTAACCTTGCACCATCGAAATTTTTATAAAAACAATACGGATTGCTAAATGCCAATACATTTCTTCCAACCGATTCCCACTTAGCCTGAACTTTAATCGGTACAGGTGAAGAAATTGTACTTTCATAAATGGAAATGGCATAAAGAAATGCAGCCTTGGCATTTTCAGGGAAGTTTACAAATTCAACCTGAAAATCGGATTGCAGAACCAATCCTGATTTTAGAAACTGGTCACCTCCTTCGGGAGGGATAAATGTTTTTTTTGTCTCGTTTGAAGCTATGTTAACCGGTCCGTTTTCACTAAGAAACTTTTCCGGTTGAAGCTTCTGGGCCCAAACGTTGCAAGCGCAAGCAAACGTAAGGACGGTAATCAATAAGCGTCTCATTACAACTTAAATTAGGGTTTGTTTTCAAACTCTAATTGTAAGTGGACAAAGCGTCAAAAAAGTTAAACTGCAACCGAAAACCAGTTCATGTCTGTTTCATTTCTCTTTTCGCTGGTTTATCTGATGATGATTATAATGGTTTGTTGATAAACCAGTGGGTTTTTGAAAAGTCAAAAAACTACACAAACACTTTACACTAAGTATTCAGCCTCAATCTAATTTAAGTGATAATTTTTGAAAACTTAAAACTGTAATTTACAGTCTTAAAATGATTAAATGGTTTTGCTTCATCACATCTTAAATTAGGGTTTGCAGGGGTAAATGTATAAATTAATTTTATAAAACCAAATTTTTTTTCATAAGTTTAGCTCCTCGAATAAAAATTCAATTTTAAATTTTATGAAGATCTTATCAACAACCTTACTGGCTCTCATACTGACCTTTACGCAATTTACGTCAAATCCGGAGAAAGATTATTACAACGAATTATTTCGACCACAATTTCATTTTACGCCGGAAAAGAACTGGCATAACGATCCGAACGGGCTGGTATATTACGATGGCGAATACCATATGTTTTACCAGTATAATCCGAATGGGAATGAGTGGGGTTACATGCATTGGGGGCATACAATAAGCGACGATTTGTTACACTGGAAGCACTTTCCGATTGCTCTCTACCCCGATGAAAATTCGACAGATAAAGAAAACTGTACAGCTTATTCGGGCTCTGCAATTGTTGATGAACAGAATATTTTAGAAAAACAGACCGGCGAAGAAAAGACGCTGGTAGCATTTTACACCAGTCAGAATTGCGGGCAACGCATGGCATACAGTACAGACAAAGGGAGGACCTGGAAAAAATTTGAAGGAAATCCAATAATTCCGCTGGATGAAAAAGACGATGCACGCGACCCAAAAGTAATCTGGCACGAACCTACTCAGAAATGGGTTATGGTACTTTACCGTAAATCCACCGAAGATGACAAATCGAAAGGAGTTTCGTTTTATACCTCTGATAACCTGGTAGACTGGAAATGGGAAAGCCACATTTACGGCTTTTACGAGTGCCCCGATCTGGTTGAATTTAAAGTAACCAACCGACCGGAAGAAACAAAGTGGGTACTGTTTGATGGAGATGGTAGTTATTTAATGGGAAGCTTTGATGGTGTAACTTTTTCGCCCGAATCAGCTAAAATGAAAAGTGACTGGGGTAAAAATTATTACGCAACCCAAAGCTGGAGCAATATCCCGGATGATGATGGCAGAATTATTCAGATTGCCTGGATGCGAGGTGGAAAATTCCCGGATATGCCCTTTAACGGGCAAATGTCGTTTCCCAGCGAATTATCAATTACCAGGTTTAACAACGGGTACAAACTTATTCGTCAACCCATTAAAGAGGTTGAAACACTCTATGGAAAACAATACAAGTGGGATAACAAAAATCTCATTCCTGGTATCAACGAAAATATTCTGAAAAAGGTTAAAGGAGACTGTTTACATATAATTGGCGAATTTGACATAAAAACTTCGGATAATTTCGGGCTTATGCTCAGGCATAGCAAGAAAAAACCCGGAACAGAAATACTGTATAATGTGAAGCGCGGGACTCTGTCAGTTTTGGGATGTACCGTGCCTCTAATGCCTATCGATAATAAAATAAAATTGGATATTTTGCTCGACAGGGCATCAATTGAGATTTATGCCAACGATGGGCAGGCAGTAGTTTCGAACTGTTTTACACCTGACGAAAAATCGTTGGATGTATTGCTTTTTACAAATGGAGGAGAACTGGGCGTTGACAAACTGGATATTTATAAAATGGAATCGGTTTGGCAAAGTGAATAACACCAATTGAGCCTTATAATTTCATTCTTTTACGTTTATGCAGCGTTAGAATATTTCAACAGAACTTAGGTTATGCTTCAATTTTCCGCCTTGCCCAAACCCAAAACCTCTAAAATTATTTTAGTCTCACCTGGAATTAAAATTGGTATAATACCTAAAAATGCATTTAATTAAATACTAAATCTCTTTTACAGAAGAAGGATAATTAACTGAACAAATACAATTAACAAAACCATTGCTACAGGGTAAACAGTAGCATAAGCTATTGAATGTGCGTTTGTTTCTGTCATTGAATCTGCTGCAGCCAATCCCGGAGAACTTGTCATGCTCCCGCTTATGGCACCAATCAAACTCAAAACATTCATTTCAAACAACCATTTTCCTGCTATGCTGGCTAAAAGCATGGGTAGGATAGTGATAGCCACCCCGTAAAAGAATAATTCTATTCCGTACCTGTTAAAGGTTTCAACAATTTTAGCCCCTGCCTCAGTTCCAACTGCTGCCAGAAAGAAAACCAATCCGAACTGGCGTATCAATTGGTTGGCGGCACCGGTCATCGTCCATAGAACAGGTCCTGTTTTTCCAATCCGGCTTAAAACCAGGGCAACAATTAAAACTCCTCCCGTAAGCCCTGGGGTGAAAGAAAAACTTCCAAGTGTAATATTGACTTTTCCGGCCAGAATTCCCAGGATAATGCCAAGGGCAATTGGTAAGATATCCGTATCGGACAGCCTTTTCTGATCGTTTCCAAATACATTCGAAACAATTTCCATGTTTGCCTTGCTACTTGCAATTACCAACTTGTCGCCAAACTGAATTTTTGAATTAGGAGAAGGAGAAATATTAATCCCTGAACGCCTTATCCGCGTAATTGTGGCGTTATAAGTATGCAGCAGGTTTATTTGCCCAATGGTTTTATTTACTACCTCTTTATTAGTAACCAAAACAGATCGCACATCATATTTCGAATCCAGAGGAATCTCTTCATCAGTATTTGTTCCTATTAATAACTCAATATTTTTTAATGCTTCATTGGTACCAACTGCTTTTATTAAATCGCCTTTATGAAGTACCGTTTCAGGCGAAGGAGTGATGGCAGTTCCATTATGGACAATACGCGATACCACTGCTTTTGTCATAAATCTAATCCGAAGTTCTCCTATTGTTTTACCAAAAACGTTCTCATTCTCAACGATAAAATTTCTTTTCAATACTTCCGGGTACTGGTTTTTCAACCTGGAATTATACTCTTCTTCCGATTTTTTAAGGGAAACATTTATAATTTTAGGAAGAAAACGAATAAACAGAATTACCCCAATTACCCCAAACGGATACCCAACTCCATATCCAATAGACGCAAGTGGTGAGTTTGAATAATCGATAGCAGCTGCGAGTCCGGGCGTACTTGTTAGCGCACCAGTAAAAAGCCCGACAACTATATTTTTATCGATATTGAAAAGAAAAACGATGAGAAAAGATATAAAACCGGCAATAAAAATTAGCAGTGTTGCAAAAAGGGCCAGTTGCCGGCCTTCCTTTTTAAAAGATTCGAAAAAACCGGGGCCAGCCTGAATTCCAATCGTAAAAATAAAAAGTACAAGTCCCAGGTTTTGAAAATCTTTAGGAATAATAACTCCGTAATGGCCAAAAATTAAAGCAACAAATATTACCGCTGAAACATCGAGAGAAAGCCCAAAAATTTTGATTTTGCCCAAAATAAAACCAAGGGCAACAATTAAAAACAGTGCAAAATAACTGTTTGAAAGTAATTCCATACTTTAATACCAATTTTGAACAAAGGTAGTTAAATCAAATTATGACACTGTTTGAAAGATTATCAATTCATTTGATTAGAGCAAAAAGTTAAAATCGTCGCCGGCTGAAAGTTCTAAAGGTTCCTGTCCTTTTCTAAAAATCCGGCACTGACAATTTCCTATTAAATCCAAATTGCCATTTTCAAGTTTAAACATCGTGCCTTCGCGAAGCCCTGCAACATAAACGTCAGGATTAATTTCAAGAAACTCTTCGATTCGTTGTTCACGTGTTTCGCCTCCATGCCCTTCCGGGTTTGCATCCAGATAGTGAGGATTAATCTGGAATGGAATCATGCCAGTGCACTCGAATCCTTTAGGGTCGATAATAGGCATATCGTTGGTTGTACGCAAAGTGGGACAGGCAACATTCGAACCTGCACTCCAGCCAATGTATGGAGTTCCGCCGTATACTCTTTCACGAATTGGATTCATCAGTTTCTGGTCGTGCATCATGCGCACCAGCTGCCAGGTATTTCCTCCGCCAACAACAATTGCCTCTGCTTCCTGAACCGCCTTTACCGGATTGTCGAAGCTATGAATACCGACTATGTGGTGACCAACTTCAGCAAATCGTTCTTCTACTTTTTCGCAATAGGTGTCGAACGAAAAAGTAACCGCCGCATAAGGAATAAAAAGGGCTGTTACAGGCTTTTCTCCTAAAAAATTTTGTATCTCATTTTTCGGATAATCCAGGTATGGTTTACCCGGCATTGTTGAGTTGCTAATCAGTAGTAGTTTCATTCTTTATAGTTTAAAAATTGCAAGTACCGGTTTTTTAAAAAATCTATCAATGACAATTATTTGGTTTAAAATCTTATTCATACAAATCCTTAGGATCGCAATCTGCCAGTTCAATAAAATATCCGGCTATTTTTGAAGTTACATCATCAAGGTATTTACGGCCCTTTTCGGCAGTCGCTTCCCGGGGATTTCCAGTCCCGGTATCTTCCGATATTTTATCCCACCTTCGGGGCGCCCAGGCAGTATTATCGCTCAGGCCTTTTAATTTAAACTGTTTAGTTTTTCCCTCTCCCGCTTCGTTAAGGGGTAATACCAGTTCAGGAAAATAATGCAGGAATATGCTTGTTTCCAATTCCCCGGCATGATCGCCGTGGTCATCAAAATACTTTGTGTAATCTACGGTCCGGAACCATTCAACGATCGAGATAAACATACCCGGGAATTGCGGCTGAAGTTCCCGCACCATTTGTTTAAAATCATTTCCGCCATGGCCATTCATAATTACAAATTTACTGATTCCCTGGCTGTTAAGCGCTGTTAAAATATCTTCTAAAATTAATTTTTGGGTTGAAGGACGGGTATGCAGGCAAAACGGCAATTCAATTTGTCCAACATTTTGAACGCCCAATGGCATTGTTGGCAGAATCATAATTTTTGCTCCTTTATCCCAGGCTTTTTCAGCAGCTTCCTCTGCAATTTTTGCCGTTTCAAGCGAATCGGTCCCGAATGGCAAATGATAATTATGTGGCTCTGTAGCCCCCCAAGGCAGAACTGCTACCTCGTATTTCTGATTTTTTACTTGTTTCCAGTTGGTTTGCTCTAAAATGTATGGTTTCATAATATGTCTCAATAACGGCTTAAAAATTTAGTTGTTATTATCCGTTTAAAACTGAATCAGTGTTATCCCAACTGTAAATGGTGTTAGTTCCGGCCCTTTATCTTCTTTAAATAAAGTTACCAAATCGTATGTGGCAAATATGTTTAACCACCTGTAGCCGGTTCTAAACATTAAACCATACTTAAAGTTATGAAGCGAATAATGATCGGGCACCTTCAGTTTTTCTTTTCTTTCGATACGGTATTTAATTTTTGTGTGGCTGCTTAACCGGTAGCTTCCAAAAACTCCTGCCGACAGGTAAATCCGGTTTTCGTAATGATTGACCGGAATTTGAAATTCAGCCAGTAACGGGATGCTTATTGATACAATGGAAAGTTTCGATTTCTGATTGTCGTCGAAAACCAACGTACGGGGAAATATTACATCATTTTCATCTCTGTAAATGGTAGTGTTATCATCGAGCCGGTAACTCTGTAAATGCAAGCCCAACCCGGTTACAAGCCCAATGGTGTTCCGGTGTTTTTGCAACCCAATACTTTGCTGAATAAGATTTGCATATGTTGAATTCGACCTCAACACGTCATTATCCATAAACTCGGTATCGTACCCGGTGTAATCCTCGTTTAAAAACATATTAAAACCAACATCAACACCGGCCCAGTGCCCTGAGAATTGGTCCTGCCAAAAATTAAATCCATTACGGGTAAATTTCTTTATATCGATTTTTCTTAATGTCTTTTGAGGATCCTGATCAACAGGAATGATTGTGTCTGTTACCTGCGAAAAAGCATTAACGATAAATCCAACTAAAAATATTACCGGGAGTATAAATTGTAAACTGATTTTTTTGGTCTTCAATGGCTGCACAATACTATCTAGTTCAAATTTCACATTGAATAATTGTAAAACAAATGTAATTCATTCATGTTGAATTTGTATAGTAAAAAAGGGAACAATTGAATTCTTGATAAAATATGGTGATTTATTTAGAATAGGTTACTAACGTTAAATTTATATAAGGAAGCAGTATAAATACCTGAAATACAAATAAAAAGAATACCTTTGCGCCACAATATTAGAAAAATTTGAATGACATTATTTAAAGAAATGGGGCTTAGTACCGAAATTCAATCGGCGATTGAAGAACTCGGTTTTGAGCAACCTACTCCAGTTCAGGAACAAACAATTCCTTTTTTACTGGAAAGCACGCATGACGTGGTCGCATTGGCTCAAACCGGAACCGGGAAAACAGCTGCATTTGGTTTGCCTATCATACAACAAATTGATACGGCAAAAAAAAATATCCAGGCTTTAATATTAAGCCCTACTCGTGAGTTGGCCATGCAAATCGCCAACGATTTAAAAAAATATTCGAAAAATACACCAAAATTCAAAAGTGCCGTGGTTTACGGTGGCTCTGATATTCGCGCACAAATAAGTGAACTTGAAAGAGGTGCGCAAGTTGTGGTGGGGACACCCGGGCGTACACTCGATTTAATTAAGCGCAAGAAATTGAAAGTAAACGAAATTCGTTGGGTTGTTCTCGACGAAGCTGACGAAATGCTTTCGATGGGGTTTAAGGATGATCTGGATGCAATTCTGGAAAATTCACCGGAAGAAAAACAGACTCTTCTGTTTTCGGCAACCATGCCTAAAGAGATTGTTGCTATTTCGAAAAAATACATGACTGATATTCATGAAATATCGGTGGGGAAGAAAAATATAGGTGCTGAAAACGTGGAGCATCATTATTACGTTGTTCATGCAAGAGACCGATACATGGCTCTAAAACGCGTTGCAGATATCAATCCGAATATTTACGGAATTATTTTTTGCAGAACCCGTGCAGAGACTAAAGATGTTGCGGATAAATTGATGCAGGATGGCTACAATGCAGATGCTTTGCATGGCGATTTATCGCAGGCACAGCGCGACCATGTAATGGCACGCTTCCGTGGAAAACATTTGCAAATGCTGGTAGCCACCGATGTTGCAGCCCGTGGATTGGACGTGAACGACCTTACTCATGTTATCAACTATAATTTACCCGACGATCCTGAAGTTTATATTCACCGAAGTGGCAGAACAGGACGAGCCGGGAAACGCGGGATTTCAGTTACCCTGATTCACTTGCGCGAAAAAGGCAAACTGAAACAGGTAGAGAAAAAAGTTAACAAGAAATTTGTGAAAGTAGCTGTCCCTATGGGAAGGGAAATCTGCGAAAAACAACTCTTCAGTTTAATCGACAAGGTGGAAAAAATTGAAGTGAACGATACGCATATTGGTGAGTTTATGCCTGTGATTTATAAAAAACTGGCCTGGCTTGATCGCGAAGAGTTGATAAAACATTTTGTTTCGGTTGAATTCAACCGTTTCCTGAAATACTATGAAAACGCCAAAGATATTAACGTTGATGAATCGCGTCACGACGAAAGAGATTTTGGACGTGGCGACCGTGGAGGAAGACGACGCGACAGAAGAGACAGAGACAAAGGCAAAGGCAGAGGCGACCGCGGTGAAAGCCGTCGTGGAGGATACGATTTTTCAAGATTTTTCTTTAATATGGGGAAAAAGAATGGAATTAGTAAACGGACTATTATCGATTTAATAAATCAGAATATGCCGGGCAAAAGTGTTGAGATTGGCGCAATTGAAGTTTTAAAAGGATTCTCGTTTTTTGAAGTAGATAAACGTTACGAAAGAGAAATATTACGTGCATTTAAAAATGCAACATACAAAGGCCAACGAATTGGAATTGATATTGCAAATAAAAAATAGAGTTTTAATCAACCAAATAATACTGAAAGCTGTTAAATTCGATTTAGCAGCTTTTTTATTTTTATTTCAACTTCATGTAAAAATTAACTGCCGGGATTAATAACCCGGAAAATTCCCACGTACCAAAAAATCCCCTACTCAGCAACTCTTTTTTTCTATTGTTTTTACGGAATACGAATTTTGAATCATATTAATTTAAAACAGAAGCCATGAAAACAATTTTTATTTTACTGATTAACTTCTTACTTTCTCGTAATACAAATCGAATATTTCCTTAAATCTCTGGAATTCCACTGTTTCTGTTAATATACAGGATTTATAAATTACTTTCTTTTCCCATTTTAACAAAAAAATGAAAAAGCTTTCAGCTTTTAAACCTGTGCAGTCACAAAAACAGTTTCTTCCTCAACAAGATATTCATTAACGCTGCATTCCTGATGTCAAACCCATAGCTTTTTTATAACTTCTACAACATTGAAGGAATAAATCCTATGTAAAATATTATGGTTCTGTCGCATCTGTAACACAATAATTCATTAAGTTATAGGAATGTTGAAGAACTTTTACGCATACGTGTCGTACTTGTTGACCATGCTACAATCCAACGCTGGGTAATAAAGTTTACCCCAATGATTGAAATTAATTTTAGAAAACGAAAGAAGATAGTTGGTAAGAGATGGCGACTAAATGAGACGTACATCAAAGTCAGAGGGAAATGGTCAGAATAATAAAGAAAGATCAACTTAGCAATCCTGGGATAACTCCGTTTAGATCATTCTGTTCATTGACAAGTTGATTTTGAATTTTTGTTATAATGTTAGTACTTTGATGTATAGATGCGACAGAACCAAAATTTTAAACAATAATCAAAAATTGGCTGCATAGTTTATCTTAGCGTCCAACTTTTTGTTGCATATTTAGTTAAATTTATAATTTAGTGATGGAGAGCAAAAAAAGTAAACAAACATGAACTCCTCAATATTTTCCCATTTTTGTACAAATTATTAAACTAACTTGGAACTAAACAAAAACATAAAACAGCTTGTAAAAAGTATTTCGTACGAGGAAGACGAACGTGCTTTTAAGCAATTTTTCGAACTGTTTGCCGGGCGGCTTTATCAATTTTCATTTTCGTTTATTAAAAACAAATCGGTGGCAGAAGAGGCTGTTTCTGATGTATTTTTTAAGGTTTGGCTTAACCGTACAGAGCTGGTTAATATTCAAAACATAAAAGCTTACCTTTTTAAAGCCACTTACAATACTTCGCTTAATTATCTCGACAATATAAAACGTAAAAGAGCAATCTCGCTGGAAGATGTGGAAGTTGATCTGTGTATCGACCTGATTTGCCCCGAAACAGAACTTATTAATAAAGAGCTAAAAGAATTGATTGAGAAGGCTATTGAAAATTTACCTCCACGTTGTAAGCTTATTTTCAAAATGGCAAAGGTGGAGCAGATGAAATACAAAGAAATTGCTGAGTTGCTCGAAATTTCGGTGAAAACCATAAATCATCAGCTCTCAATAGCCATGAAAAAAATAGGTGAGGTAATAAAACGTTATCTAAAAGAACATGGAGACGATGAGAAATTTATGGTTCTTTTTGGCTTGTTTGCCCCTTCAAAATAAAAAATTACAACTTTTTTCATCCTCCCTTAGGACATTTCATAAATCCTCCTGTTATAGGAGTTGTAAGCTCAATTGAAATGGACAACGAAAAGGTGTGGGGAAATATAGCTAATAAAATAACTGATGAATCCGGCAGTAACGATGAGGCTGCTGTACAGGAATGGATTAACCAAGACAAAGAAAACAAAAAGGTTTTCGACCGCCTGCTTCAAATCTGGCAATTCAACCCAAAACAAATTTACGATAATTCAACTATTTACAGGAAATACCTGCACCGCAGAAACCAGTTTGGAGAAAGAAAAACTGTGACCCCTTTTGTTTATTATGCACTTCGGATTTCTGCAGTTTTGTTTTTTCTGGTTGCATCAATATTTATTGTAAACAGCATTTTAATCTCAACAAGAAATGAAGTGGTTTACCAGGAAATCTCTGTTCCCAAAGGAAGCCGTTCTACATTTAACTTACCCGATGGAACAAAGGTTTGGTTGTCGAACAATTCTACTATAAAATACCCTTCGAAATTTATTGGAAGAACAAGGGAATTGGAAATAGAAGGTGAAGCTTATTTTGAAGTTACCCATAAAAA